>CAIVEA010000600.1 GCA_903904765.1 uncultured Chloroflexota bacterium | reverse complement strand
GTCCGAGCAAGGCTTGTACATCCTGACAGAAACCGGATAGATCGTACAGACTCGCCCAGTCCCGGAAGTTCACCAGCAAATCTATATCGCTGTCGGGCGTAGCATCCCCGCGTGCAACGCTGCCGAATACCCGCACGTTGTACGCACCATAGCGTTCCGCCAGCGCCATAATTTCGGCGCGGTGGGCGCGCACATCCTCTAACGTAGGGGCGGGGTGGGTTATGGAGTGGGTCATCACATAGCCTCCGCTATTCACAACCAGCGAACTTGTCCAGAATATCACGTAAGTAAACTCGCTGGTCTTTGCTCATAAGCTGACGACATCCCGCAGAATATAGGGGCGTAGCTCATCTCGCAGGTGTGCAGCACTGGCGATCTGCACTGGATAACCGAGTAGCAACCGCAGCGCCCCCACCAATTCAGACAGGTCTAGCAAGTTGAAGTGCGAAGGTAAGTCCATCAGCAAATCCACATCGCTATCGGGCGTAGCATCCCCGCGTGCCACGCTGCCGAATACCCGCACATTGTACGCGCCGTAGCGTTCCGCCAGTGCCAGAATTTCGGCGCGGTGGGCACGCAATTCCTCTAACGTGGGGGCGGGGTGAAGGGCGGTATCGGGCATGGTTGCGCCTCCGTTGCTCACGCCTGATTATGCCAGAACCTCAACCGCAGCGCCTAGCGCCAGCGTGCCGGGGGCGCGGTGTACGGCGTTCTGCGCGAACATCACCTTGCCATCCTGCTTGCGGTAGGTGCTGAGTGTCCCCAGCGGTTCGGTGTTATCCGGGACAGTTCCGGTTTGCTGGTCAACGGTTGTCACAGCACAGCGGGCGCACGGCTTGACCACATCCAGCGTCACGCCGCCGATTTGCACCGTGCGCCAGCCGTCCTCGGCATAAGCGGACGCGCCGCGCACCACCACATTCGGGCGGAAGCGGCTCATGGGGACAGGTTTTGCGCCCCGCGCCTGCACATGGCTGTTCAAATCCGCCAGCGATTCTTCGGAGACGATCAGCAGCGGGTAGGCATCCGAGAAGCCGGTTTGCGCCGGTTCGGGCGCGTACTTGGGATTAACGCGGCGAAACCACGAGTCGGTCATCCGTACGAGGCGCAGATCACCTTCCAGCAGATCGCTGAACCAGCCCGCCGCCACTTTGCCTTCGTCCCATGCGTCACAGGTGTCGTTCCAGATGGTGACGGACAACGCTTCGCCGCGTTCAGTTTGCAGTGGGATGGTCAGCGGGGACAGGCCGGGCGCGGTCAGCGTCAGTGCATCGGCGCTCAAGGCGGGTTGGATGACCGCCATCGTCGGGTGGCTGCGCTGCGTGACGAATATCCCTTCGGCATCCACCACCATCCAGCGGCGATCCCACAACGGCCCCCGCGCATCCAGCGCGATTTGCTGATGCTGAAGCGCGGCACAGCCTTTTACCGGATAGGTGTAGAGTGCGCTGATGGTCATCGAGGAGGTCATACCCGTTTCCCTTTCGCGTGGTGGACTGCCCATGTCAGACTCAACGCTACCGTGAGCGCATCCAAGACCTGATCGGCGCGGAGGCCGAACCACAACGGCACACGGTCAGCGCGAAAAATGCCAATCCCGAACATGCCCGCGCCGATGAGCGCCAGCGTGAGCGCGAACCGCTGCGGGTGACGGCGCAGCAGTGCGACCCACAGCAGCGCGACCAACCCTAACGCCATTCCGAACGCTGGAGTGAACAAGCGCGGCGCGATCATCCCGTACACATCGGCATATTCTATCGCCATCCACGCCGGATAATATGCCAGCGTGTCCACTTCGTAGCCCGTGCCGCAGCCCGCCGACAGGCAACCATACCAGCCGCCGAGCGTGAGCAGCGGCAGCGCCCACGCCAGCGCATGAAACAGCGGGCGCAGATCGCGCTGCGGGACGCGCAACCGCGCCACCCCGCCGATGCCGAGCAGCCCACCCACCACCGCCCCGTGCCAGTTCAGGCCACCCGCCGCCAGTTGCAGCGCCTCCTGCGTATGGTCAGCAAAATAGTCGGCGTTGAGCAGCACATGCAGCAGCCGCGCTCCGAGCAGGCCGCCGAGCAGCCCGCCGAGCAGCACATCCGCCCACGCTCGTCGTTCGGGGGGCGGTTGCATCCACAACGTTCGCGCCGTCGCCGCCACAATCGCCACGCCCACGATCAGCGTGTAGGTTTGCACCGTCCACAGGCCGAGACTCGTATATAGAGCAGGAATCATCATGAGGATGATTGTAGCATACTGCAATTCCCCTGATTTGTGGGGGGTAGCCTTTCACAGTGTCTTAGCATTAGAGGTGTAGAGTAATGAATGAGAGTAAATGGGGGGAATAGAGAAACGGGTATATACTCCGATCTCGTTTGTGCCAATCCCGTGTAGCAATATTCAGCGACGGTCTAGCGTCTCTTGAAGGAGGCAGTCCATTATGAGTGGTGTGAGTTCGATTCTGGGAACACTTTCCATTGTCGGTTTTCTGATGTTTCTGGGCGGTGCGGCGTTGGCGGTCATCAACGCCTCGCAGGGTCGCCCGATGCGCGGCGGCGTGCTGCTGGGCATCATCGGCCTCGTGGTGGGGTTGTTGTTCAATGTCATGAGTCAGGGCATCCTGATCGTGGAGCCAACGCAGGTGGCGGTGGTGGTCAACACGCTCACCGGTAATCTGGAAAACCCGCCGCGCAAGGCCGGTACGTCTATCGTGATTCCGGTGGTGCAGCAGTATTACCTGTACCCGACCACGCAGCAGACCTATACCATGTCCGGCAAGGACACCGAGGGTGCGGTGCGCGGGAATGACGCGGTAGCCGCCCGTACTGTGGATGGGCAGGAAGTCTCGCTGGACATCAGTGTGATTTACGCGGTTGATCCGGCGCTGGTGAATACCGTTCACACCCGCTGGCAGACCGGCTATCAGGATAATTTCGTGCGCCCCACCGTGCGCGGTTTCGTGCGTGATGTGGTTTCGGCCTACCGTGCCGAGGACATCTACGGCACGCTGCGTACCGAGATGGAAACCACTATGCAGGATAAGATCAGCGAACGCTTCACACAGGAAGGTCTCGTGCTGACTGATCTGTTGGTGCGCGACATTAGTTTCTCGGAACAGTTCCGGCAGGCCATCGAAGATAAGCAGATCGCCGATCAGGACGCGCAACGCGCTCAGTTGCAGGTGCGTCAGCGCGAGAACGAAGCCGACCAACTGCGCGCACAGGCCGCCGGTGAACGTGATGCCGCCATCCAGCGTGCCGAAGGTGAATCGCAGTCCATCATCCTGCGGGCGCAGGCCGAAGCCGAAGCTCTGCGGCTGGTGAGCGAACAGATCGCTGCCAACCCCAGCCTGATCCAGTACCTGTACGTGCAGAACCTGAGCGACAATATCAACGTCGCGCTCGTTCCGTCCAACAGTCCGTTCCTGTTCGACTTCAACAGCCTCGCCACGCCGAACGCCGATTTCGTCGCGCCGACCGTGCCGACACCCGCGCCGGGCAACTAAGCGCACAATCGCGCAGCATCGGGGCATGGAGCGACCATGCCCCTTTTGATTCCTGCTGGATAACACAGGTTGACAGATAAGAAAATTTGTTCTATAGTTTCTCGTAGCGTACAGCGTAATAAGGGGATGGAATATGCAGCCACGCATCAGCCAGTACCGCCTTCTGGTTCATGATTTCCCGGCTTGTTTTCGCTTCTATAAGGATGTACTCGGTTTGCCGTTAGGCTATGGCAGCCCCGAAGAAGTCTATGCGGATTTTAAGCTGGCTGAAAATCAAACGCTGGCGCTGTTCAAACGGGAATTGATGGCGGAAGTGGTTGGTAATCAGGCCGCCCCCGCAAAGGCTAACGCACAGGATACCGCGCTGGTGGTGTTCGAGGTGGACAATCTGGACGAGGCGGTGAAGGCGCTCAGCGCCAAAGGGGTGATGTTCGTTTCGCAGCCGACGGATCGGGCTGAATGGGGGATGCGTACCGCCCATTTCCGCGACCCGGACGGTAACCTGATCGAAATCTTCCACCCGCTGCCGATGGGGTAATTGGCACGAATCACTTGACGGAGGGGCATTGTCCGGCGACGACTTGCCCCTCCTTTTTATTTCCCGCTGCTACCGCCCCGCGATCTGTTCGCTCACCTGCCACAGCCGTTCCTGCGCCGCTTCATCATAGGCATAGGCGGCACTCTTAACCGACTTGCGCCGATCAAAATACTCCCCACTCACACCTTCCACCTCTGGCGAGGAGGCGAGGTAGATCATGGTCGCCGCGCCTTTTTCCGGCGTGAGCATGAACGGACGTGCCAGCGCGGACAGGCGCATCAGTAGGCTGTTATTGTTCAGGCCGAAGCCTGTCGCCACCGCGCCCGGATGCAGCGTGTTGGCGGTGACGTTCGTCCCCTTCAGCCGCCGCGCCAGCGCGTAGGTGAACAGGATGTTCATCATTTTGGACTGGCTATAAGCGCGGAAGCCGCCCATGCCGTAGCTTGTGGTGTTTTGCAGATCGTCGAAGTTCAATGCGCCCATCGTGTGCGCGCCGGACGACACACTGACGATGCGTGCCGGGGCGCTGGCCTTCAGGCGCTCTAGCAGCAGCGCCGTGAGCAGGAAATAGCTCATGTGGTTGAGCGCGAACGTCATCTCCAGCCCTTCGGCGGTCACTTTGCGCTCGCTGAACACGCCGCCCGCGTTGTTCACCAGCACATCGAGGCGGTTGTACTTCTGAAGGAATTCCGCCGCCAGTCGCCGTACTTCGGATATGAGCGACAGGTCGCCTACCAGCGCGGTAGCCTGCGCCCGCCCGCCGGTTTTGGCGCTAATCTCGGTCAGCGTGGCTTCCACTTTGGAGGCGCTGCGCCCGATGATGACCACCTGAGCGCCCATTTTTGCCAGTTCAATCGCCGTCACTTTGCCGATGCCGTTGGTCGCGCCCGTCACCAGCACGGTTTTGCCCTGCATAGTCGTCATATTCATCCTCACTCGTTCGTCCCTGAACGGGCGGATTATAGTCCTGCGCCGCCGTAGGACTGGCGAACGTTCACGCATTTCTCATGACATCGGGCACTTGGCATGGGGTGTCCAGTTCAGTGTACACTTGTAAAGTTTCTTCCATCGGAAAAGAACTAGGGTTTCCATTCGCATGAAACGTCATCCCCTGTTTCTGCTGTTCGTGCTGCTGCTGGTGCTGCCGTTGGCAGTGAGCGCACAGGTGTCCACCCCGTCCGAAAAAACCTTCAACATTCGCATCAAAGGCGCGGTCACGAACGGCACAGCCACTGGAACCGTCCCTGCCGATTTGCGCGTGTCGCTGGTCATCACCCGCGAAGGGAACACCGTCGCGCAGTTGGCGGCCGTTCTTACCGAAAGTGAGTTCCTATTCAAAGATGTTCCCGTCGTGGCGGGCGATCAAATGGTGGCGGCGGCAGTCTACCGCGATCAGGTGTTCAGCTCATCGTTCGTGGAAGTGCAGGCGATGGTGGATAGCTACAATATGCCCATCACACTCTACGAACTGACCGAAGACCCCGCTGTGATTTCGATCTCCGGGACGGTGATTCAGGTCAGCGCGGTGGGCGATAAGCTGGAAGTGCGGCAGATCATCCAGTTCCGCAACAGTTCGGATCGGCTGTTCACCAGCAGCAACGATCTGGGTAATGGCAAATTTGCATCGGTGGCGGTCACGCTGCCCCCCGGTTCGCAGATCGTCAGTTTCGACAATCCTGACCGCTATGTGGCGCTGCAAGAGCAATACAGCGTGGTGGATACCAGCCCGGTTTACCCCGGTGACGATCATCAAATGGTGATCGTCTACCTGCTGCCTTACGACGGACAACCCGCGCCGCTGGAGCAGTCCTTCGCCTATCCGCTGGACGGGCAGGCGCGGTTGCTGATCTGGCCGGATACGCTGACGGTGAAAAGCAGCCAGTTCCCCAAACAGGATAGCCAGACCTTCGGCTCGAACACCTACGCCGCGTATGGCGGAGAACTGAAGTTGCCCGCTGGCGAAACACTGCGCTACGAACTGAGTGGTGCTGCCGCTACCGCCCCTGTGACGGCCTCTGCCCCCGCTGCCGCTTCCTCCAGCGATATTCTGCTGGTGGTGGTCGGGCTGGCGGTGCTGGGCGCGGCGGTTGTGGCGTTCTTCTTCCTGCGCGGGCAGCGCCGCCCCGCCAAGCCTAGCTAGAAAGACGCGAACGCATGACGATATCTACCACTTCATCTAGCACTACACCGTCTGCGGCACTCATCGAAGCGCAGGCGCTGGTCAAAGCCTATGACTTGTTGCCCGTCCTGCGTAAGCTGGATTTCAGCGTGCAGCGCGGCGAGTTCGTCGCCCTGCTGGGGCCGAATGGCGCAGGCAAAAGCACCTTCCTGCGGCTGTTGTGCGGCCTCAGCCGCCCTACCGCCGGAACGCTGCGCGTGGGCGGGTGGGAACTGCCTAAAGAAGCTCATGCGGTGCGCGGACAGATCGGCTTGGTCAGCCACAAGTCGCTGCTGTACGAAACCTTGAGCGCCCGCGAAAACCTGACGTACTTCTCGCGCATGTACAACATTCCCGCCGCCGAAGCCGCCAAACGCATCCCCGACATTCTGAGTCAGGTGGGGCTGGGCAAACGGGCGCATGATCTCGTCCGCACCTTCTCACGCGGGATGTTGCAACGTTTGAGCATCGCCCGCGCCCTGCTGCACAACCCGGACATCCTGCTGCTGGATGAGCCGTATACCGGACTCGATCAGGATGCCTCGGCGGTACTGGACGGCCTGTTGCGCGATGCCCACAGCGGCGGGCGCACTATTGTCATGACCACCCACGATCTGCCGCGTGCAGCGGTGCTGGCGCAGCGCGTCACCATCCTATCTCGCGGGGTAATCGCTTACGATCAACCGACCACTGACCTCGACCCGATGAAACTGTCCACGATTTATACCGAAATCACTTCGATGACGAGCGCCCGATGAAAACACCTTTCCTCAAAACCGTCCTGACCATCGTCCGCAAAGACCTGCGCGCCGAACTCCGCAGCCGCGAACTGGTGACTTCGATGGCGCTGTTCGCCTTCCTGAGCGTCCTCATCTTCAGCTTCGCGCTGGAGATGGACAAAGAAGCCCGCGAAGAAGC
>CAIVEA010000599.1 GCA_903904765.1 uncultured Chloroflexota bacterium | reverse complement strand
GTACTGCTGCGCGTTGGCGAATAGAATTTGCCCGTCCCAGATGATCGAGTCCACATGGAAGACTTCGCCGGGGACGTATTGTTCGAGCAGGAAACCGGATTGCTGATCGCCCAATTGGTCGAACCAGCGCCAGAGTTCTTCGGAATTATTGATCTTCTTGATGCCCATCGCGCCAGCTTCGGTGCGGGGCTTGAGCATCCACGGGGCAGAGACGCGCCCCATGTAGTCGCGCAGACGGTCATAGTTGAATACAGATGTGAAAGCGGGGACGGGGATGCCTCCTTCGCTGGCTTTCATCCGCATGGCGAGCTTGTCGCGGAAGAAGCGGGTGTGGGTTTGCCCCATCCCCGGCAGGCGCAGATGTTCGCGCAGGGTGGCGACGTTCTCGACATCGTATTCGTCGAGCGCGATGATACGGTCAATTTGCTGCGAACGGCACAGGTAGCTCACCGCATTAATCACATCCTGCGTGCGGGAGAGGTCTGGCATGAGGAACACTTCATCAATGCTTTCACGCGGCCAATTTTCACCGGCGATCTTTTCCTCAGTCAGCAGCAGCACGCGGCAACCTTCGCGCTTGCACTGGCGCAGGAAGGCTTCCCCTTTGAAATAGCTGGAAATACAGAGGATGGTGGTCAATTGCTCGGTGGACATGTTAGCTCCCGATAGCCGGAGATATGGAATGGAACAGCCGACATCATAGCATTTTGCAGCCGATTGAACAAAGCGCGGTTTTGGATTGGTAGTGGATGAATCAATCCTATTCTTTTGGTTAGGAAAGCGGCAAATCGCTTGACAGGGGATGAGGATGTCTCTAGTATCATGGTTAGTTAAATTAATTAACTAATTTCTCCGCTGTCCTTATTTATGCCAATCCAATAGCCTGAGTATAAGGTCGTCGAATGCGTACCGAGACAGATGAACTCGCAGATCGGTTTTGGCGTGTGCTGGAAGAGTCCTTCAAACGGGTGGCCGATCAGCAAAAACGAGCGCCCTTGCCCCCCTATCGGCATTTGAATGACAGCCAGATTCGCGCTATGCACCTGCTACACAACCGACCGGGTATCGTGCAGAAAGAATTGGCTGAAATGATGGGGATCACCCCGGCTGCCGTATCGACCGCGCTGAAAGAGATGACTACGCTGGGGTTGGTTGACCGGCAGCCTGATCCTGAAGATGCGCGGCTGTCGCGATTGTATTTGAGCGAAGAAGCGCGGTGCAAGATTGGCGAAATGAGGACGATACGCCTGCAAGCCGTCACGAGCTTGCTGGAATCTTTGCCACTGGAGGAACAACGCATGATTGTGGAAGCACTGGAGCGTGCCGTCTCGAATGTTCCGTTGGGGAATACTGGCCCGCCAGAATGATCGTTCATTCACCTGTTCAAGTTGTGTGTTTGATCTTTTTCGGTCTGTATTTGTGGGGTTATACGGGAGTGGATTCACTGTGCAAGCTCAAACATCTGGTCAGTGGAGTCGGTCGAGTGGCAAACGGCCACCGATGACGGGGAGTTTAGGGCGGGCTATCCGGTATCTGGGCAAGCATCGCCGCGATACTCTAATCACCTACGGGGCGCTGATTGTCGCCAGTGTCGCGCAGTTGGCTGTGCCGCAATTGGTTCAGAACATGATTAATGCAGTTACGGCGGGAACAACTGCCAATATGGTTCTGACTCGAGTGCCAGCGGCGTTTCAGCCGGTGGTGGCGCAGCGGTTAGGGACAACGATTGAACAACTGCAAGCCGACCAAACCGGCGCGGAGTCGCTGCTCATCAATGCGGCGGTGTTCATCGTGGTGTTTGCGATTATGCGCGGGGTGTTCTCGTTCGTGCAGGCGTATGTGTCTGAACGGGTATCGCAGGGTATCGCGTTCGATTTTCGCAACGAGATATTCGCCAAAGTGCAGCGGCTATCGTTCACCTATCACGATCAAAATCAGACCGGGCAATTGATGATTCGCGCTACCGATGATGTGGAAAAGGTGCGTCTGTTCATCGCGCAAGGACTGGTGTTGGCGGCACAGGCGTTTATTCTGCTGACGGTGACACTGATTATTCTGGTGGCGACCAACTGGCAGTTGACGCTGGTGGTGCTGCCCACGCTGCCGATTGCGCTGGTGCTGTTCGTGGTCTTCGGGATGGTGAGCCAACCGCTGTTCGTACAGGTGCAGATGCGTTTGTCAGCCTTAAACACGGTGCTGCAAGAAACGTTGGCGGGTATGAAGGTGGTGAAGGCTTTCGTCCGCGAGAAGCATGAGCAGGCGCGGTTTGATAAGGCGGCGGATGATCTTCTGGAACAAAGCCTGAAGGTGAGCCGCACGTTTGCGTTCCTGTTCCCGCTGGTGTTTCTTATCGCGCAGTTGGGGCAGGCGGGGATTCTGTACTTCGGTGGACGTGACATCGTTCAGGGTACTTTGCAACTGGGTGAATACCAGAAGTTCAGCCTGTATCTGCTGTATGTGTTTTTCCCGCTGGCACAACTGGGGTTCATCATTTCGTTGATGGCACAGGCCGGCGCTTCGTCCACGCGCATTTTTGAAATTCTGGATGCGAAGAACGATGTGGCAGATAAGCCGGATGCGCCAGTTTTGCCCGCGATTCAGGGGCATGTCACGTTCAAGGATGTGACCTTCCGCTACTTTGGCGGTAGTGATCCTGTGCTGAAGAATGTGAGCTTTGAGGCTCAACCCGGTCAGACGATTGCGCTACTGGGGATGACGGGCAGCGGCAAGACCACGATCATCAACCTGATTCCGCGCTTCTACGATGTGAGCGAAGGGGCGGTGTTGATTGATGGTCATGATGTGCGCGATGTGACGATGGACAGCCTGCGTAGCCAGATTGGTATTGTGCTGCAAGAAACGAACCTGTTCAGCGGCACAATCCGGGATAACATCGCTTTCGGGCGGCCTGAAGCCACGATGGACGAAGTGATTGAGGCCGCAAAAGCGGCAGCAGCGCATGACTTCATCCAGACCTTCCCGGACGGATACGATACGCCTGTGGGCGAACGCGGTACTACGCTTTCGGGTGGTCAGAAGCAGCGTATTGCGATTGCACGCGCACTTCTGCTCAATCCGCGTCTGTTGATTCTAGATGACTCGACCAGCAGCGTGGATTTGATGACGGAGTATCGCATCCAGAAGGCGCTGGATAACCTGATGCGCGGACGTACCAGTTTCGTGATCGCCCAGCGTATCAGCACGGTATTGAATGCCGATCAAATCCTTGTGCTGGATAAGGGGCAGGTTGTGGCGCGGGGTAAGCACGAAGAATTGATGGAGCAAAGCCCCATCTACGCTGAAATCTATCATTCGCAACTCGTTGGTGATGCCGAGGTCTCGCAGACCGAAGCCGTATCACAGTCGTAGGGGAGGCATTGTAAGCACCATGATGGGTGGACTTGACGGCGGACGCCGTTTGATGGAACGGGATGTGATTAAACCCAAGAGCGTGCGAGCAACGCTGGCGCGGTTCTGGGTCTACTTTCGCGCACACTGGTTTGCACTTATCACCGTGGTTGTGCTGATGGTGGTGGTGACATGGGCGCAGGTGGTTAGCCCGGAATTGATCGGCCAGTCGGTGGATTGCTATCTGTTTCAGGAAAATCCGTTTGCACAGATGGCTGCTGCTGCCGGACAAGCAACTCCTGAGATGCAGGCACGCAACTGCTGGTTTGATACACGCGACTTTAGCACCATGACCGATCAAGAAGCGCAGGACGCGAAGCTTAGCGGCTTGCTGGGGCTGGTGGGGACGCTGACACTGCTGTTTGTAGCTGGGTCGGCGTTACGCGGGTTGATGTTCTATACGATGAACTGGGCGGGACAGAACGCTCTACGCGATATTCGTAAGGATGTGTTCGACCATGTAAACCGGCTTTCGATGGGTTATTTCGCCGAAAATGAGGCGGGTAATGTGATGAGCCGCTTCACCAGCGACTCGGAAACAATCCAGCAGGCGATGGGCTTCGCACTGGTGAACGTCCTTAGCGGTGCGCTGCTGATTGTGTGGGTGATGGTGAAGATGCTACAGGCGAACGTGCCGTATGCGCTGCTGAGTCTGGCGGTGGTGCCGTTCATGTTGTTCGCAACCAATTACTTCTCCGCACAGGCGCGTAAAGCGTTCCGCAAGAGCCGGCAGGAAATGGGCAGTGTGAACGCCAATTTGCAGGAGAGCATTGCCGGTGTGCGTGAAGTGCAGGCGTTCAACCGTGAAGAAGAGAACATTGACCAGTTCCGGCGCACCAATGCCGCTAACCGCGATGCCAATGTGAGCGCATCCGCCTTTACGAGCGCACTAAATCCGGTTCTGGAAGCGTTGGGCTATGTGGCACTGGGAGTGGTTGTTGTTGTCGGCGGCATTTCTGTGCTGCGGAACGAACCACTGCTGGGTACAACGGTGATTTCGTTGGGGACGGTATTCGCGTTCCTCGGTTATGTGCAGAACTTCAACCAGCCCATTCAGCAGATCGCTGTGCTGTGGACGAATATCCAGAGCGCGATTGCCGGTGGCGAGCGCATCTTCAACCTGCTGGATGCGAAGGTGGATATTTTCGACAAGCCGGGCGCGATTGAGATGCCGCCCATTACCGGCAAGGTCGTGCTGGAAAATGTGACGGCTGAGTATAAGCAGGGCGAGCCTGTGCTGAAGGGTGTGAACCTGACAGCCGAACCCGGTCAGACAATTGCGATTGTTGGGCCGACGGGTGCGGGCAAGACGACAATCATCAATTTGTTGCCGCGTTTCTATGATGTAACGGGCGGCAGGGTGTTGATTGACGGTCATGATGTGCGCGATGTGACGATGGCGAGTCTACGCAGTCAGATAGGGATCGTGCTGCAAGATACGTTCCTGTTCTCCGATACGGTCATGAACAACATTCGCTACGGCAAGCTAAACGCAACCGATGAGGAAGTGGTTGCAGCGGCCAAACTGGTTTCGGCGGATTCGTTCATTGAACGTCTGCCGCAAGGATATGATACGGTGCTGGGCGAACGCGGCGCGGGTCTGAGTCAGGGGCAGCGGCAGTTGATTGCGATTGCACGGGTGGCGCTGATGAGTCCCCAAATCCTGATTCTGGATGAGGCGACATCCAGCGTGGATACCCGTACCGAACGGCTGATTCAGAAAGCGTTCGAGAAGATTCTGGAGGGGCGGACGAGTTTTGTGATTGCACATCGCTTGAGCACGATTCGGAATGCCAGTCAGGTGCTGGTGCTGAAGGCGGGTGAGGTTGTGGAACGCGGTACGCACCAAACGCTGCTGGAACAGAAGGGCGCATACTACGATCTGTATATGAGCCAGTTCCGGCGCGAAGAAGAATCCCCATCTGTGAACGGGAGCAGCGCACCTGCGCTCCAACCCAACGCGGGATAAACCGTTCTTGGCATGGTTGAACACAAACGCCCATTTTCTGAACAAGGAAGTGGGCGTTTGTTTAGTCCATTGTGATTTGCGAACCCCGCACAATCCCGTTAGCATTTCGGGGATTGATTCAAGTTTGATTACATCCAAAACACATTTACCGAATCGAGAATATTGATGTTGACTCCTGAGCAATCCGCGCCGCCTGTTTCTCCTGTCCGGCTGCGTTACCAACTGGCGGTATTCACGCTGCTGCGAACGGTGTTTAACACGTCGTTCCGCATGATCTACCCGTTTTTGCCGGCGATTTCACGCGGGTTGGGTGTGAGCGTGGAGACGCTAACACTGGGGATTACGTTGCGTTCAGCGTTAGGGTTGTTCAGCCCCTTCCTCGGCTCATTGGCAGATTCGCGCGGACGGCGCTTCGCCATGCTGGGTGCAACGCTCATGTTCACTTGCAGCATGTTGCTGGTGTTCATCTGGCCGAATTACTTCACACTCATTGTGGCGATGGTGCTGACCGCAGCGACCAAAATTGTTTTTGATCCGGCGATGTACGCCTATGTGGGGGATCGGGTGGATTACCGGCAGCGCGGGCGGGTGATCGGGTTTCTGGAATTCGGTTGGTCGGGCGCGTTTCTGGTCGGGATTCCGCTGTCGGGCTGGTTGATGGCGCGGGCGGGCTGGAATGCGCCGTTCGTGTTTCTGGCGCTGCTGGGCGCGGGATTGCTGGTGATTTTGTGGCGCGTGCTGCCGTATGACCAACCGCATCAGGCGCAGCGGCCTTCACTGCGTGTGGGGCTTAGCACGGTGCTGCACAGCCGGGCGGCGCTGGCAGGGCTGGCGATTGGCCTGCTGACCAGTTTGAGCAATGAAGTGGTGAATATCATCTACGGCGTGTGGATGGATCAAGCATTTGCGCTGGAAGTGGCCTCGCTGGGTGCAGCTTCGGCTGTGATCGGCGTTTCCGAACTGCTGGGCGAAGGGCTGGTGGCGGGGCTGGCAGATCGGTTGGGTAAGAAACGTTCGGTGGGCGTGGGGCTGGTGCTGTATATGCTGGCGTGTTT
>CAIVEA010000598.1 GCA_903904765.1 uncultured Chloroflexota bacterium | reverse complement strand
GCGGCACAGCAGGCCGAAGCCGTTGCCCCGGCTACCCTGCGTTTGCCGCACCTGTGCGCGGATACTGGAGTCGTTATAGCGGCGGTTCGCCAGCGACCAGATGTAACCGCGATTGGCGATCACCGCGCCTTCTAACGCGCCATCCCACACGCGGAACAGCGCCTCGCTGCCGGAGGTGACGAAGGTGTCCCATGTACTATCGGCACTGGTGAAATCGTACTGCATATCCGGGGGGCTGAAGCCGAGGATGATGGTGGGGGCGGGTTCTTTCGTGCCGCTGCACGCGGCCAGCACAAGGCTGACCAGCGCCAGCCACCGGGCGAATTGAACCCGCCTCACGCGGGGTGAAGAGACTATCGCCCGGAGCATCCGGTACATCGTTTGCGCCAGTTAGCTCTTGGTGGTGGTCAGTTCCGAGGCGATCTTATTCGCCCATTCGCTGACCTTGTCCCAATCGCGGAAATCGCCGTCGAAGTTGCTAGGCCATGTCGCGCCATCGTAACGGGCAGCCAGCGTCCAGCGTTCGTTCCAGTCCACTTCGTCCAGACGCAGCTTGCCTGCGAACGCGGCCTTTTCGCGCACATTCAACCCGGACAGCACTTCGGGAACCATATAGTATTCCACCACATGGTCATAGCCGAACTGTTCTAGAATGCGAATGCAATTCACCCAGAAGTAGATCGGCTTCAGTCCCATGCCGGGGGCGGTGCGCTTCACAAAGGCTGTCATGTCCGGTAGCCATGTTCCAGCATGAATCGCCGTCCCCAGAATATAGGCATCATAACCATCTGCGCTGGCGAGGTTCTGTACATTCGCTGCCGTCGCATTGATACCATGCTTCTGTAATTCACTGCTGATGCGCTCGGCCACTTCCGCAGTCGAGCCGTGCGCGGTTGCGTATGCAACGAGTACCTTCATCTGCTATTCCTCCTCACCTTCCCACATATAGCGCAATAGTATCAATATGGGAAGGAAGTACACAAGTTACAAGGTGCATGTCCAAACCATGATCGTAATCATGAACCCTTTGCTATCTTAGCGTGAGCATTCATGACTGATCCATAAGATATATTTGAAATAGTGTACCCGTTCTGTGTCCATCGCCAAAATTGGGAAATTGGCGCTATGATTGAGACGCGAAAACAGGAGTGAAAGCGAGTACGATGAGCCAGCAGAAACGCAAATTCGGGTTCGAGACGAAGATGCTGCACGCCGGACACATTCCTGATCCGGTTACAGGGGCGCGAGCCGTCCCCATTTACCAGACCACCTCGTATGTGTTCGAAGATACCGACAAAGCAGCACAGCTCTTTGAGTTGAAACAGTACGGCAACATTTACACACGCATCAACAACCCCACCAACGCGGTGTTCGAGGAGCGTCTCGCCTCGCTGGAGAACGCCGCAGGCGCGGTGGCGCTGGCCAGCGGTATGGCGGCGCAGTTCGCGGTGGTGATGACGCTGATGGAGCCGGGTGACGAGATTGTGTCGTCCTCGCACCTGTACGGCGGGACGAAAACCCAGTTCACGCACACGCTCAAAAAACTGGGCATCACCGCGCATTTCGTAGACCCGACTGATCTGGGCGCATGGGAACGGGCGATCACGCCCAAGACCCGCGCCCTGTACGGCGAAACCATTGGCAATCCGCGTGGCAGCATACTGGATATTGAGGCGGTGGCGACCATCGCCCACGCGCACAAAATACCCCTGATCGTAGATAGCACATTCGCCACGCCGTACCTGTGCCGCCCGCTGGACTGGGGCGCGGATATTGTGGTGCATTCCGCCACCAAGTTCATCGGCGGGCATGGCAATTCCATCGCAGGCGTGGTGCTGGAATCTGGTCGCTTCGATTACAGCCACTTCCCGACGATTGCCGCCCCCGATCCGGCCTATCACGATTTGAAGTTCTACGAAACATTCGGTCATTACGGCTTCCTGATGAAAACGCGGGCGGTCACGCTGCGCGATACAGGCGCGGCACTGTCCCCTTTCAACGCTTTCCTGCTGATTCAGGGGTTGGAGACGCTCTCGGTGCGTATGGAACGGCATGTGCAAAACGCGCTGGCAGTGGCGCAGTTCTTGAAGGCGCACCCCAAAGTGGCCTATGTGGAGTATGCCGGCCTGCCCGATAGCCCGTATTACGCGCTGGCGCAGAAGTACACACCTAAAGGGCCGGGTGCGGTGTTCACCTTCGGCTTGAAGGGCGACAATGCGCGGGCGGCGGGTAAGACCTTCATCGAGTCGCTGCATCTGTTCTCTCATCTTGCCAATATCGGGGATGCCCGCAGCCTCGTCATTCATCCGGCCTCGACCACGCACCAGCAGCTTTCGGATAGTGAACTGCTCGAAGCAGGCGTGGACGCGGGCATGATCCGGCTTTCGATTGGATTGGAAACTACGGAGGATTTGCTATGGGATCTGGACCAAGCCTTGCAAGCGACGTAAGCATGAACACTGCCCTATCTGAGGCAGATCGGGCGAAATATATGGATCCCGGCATGATCCGCACCGTGCTGGCGAATACCAAAACGATTGCGATGGTGGGCATGTCGCCCAAGCCGG
>CAIVEA010000597.1 GCA_903904765.1 uncultured Chloroflexota bacterium | reverse complement strand
CGGTACTCCGCGTGTTGGAGAGGGTGATTGGTCGGGGGAATTTACACTTGTGCGCCGTAGGCGTTCCCCCGGCTAATCAGAGGGGTGAGGTTCTTAAAAAACCTACCCTTGAAAGGGGGGGAGGGGACTCCTAGATATACCGCAGCACGCTATCCGGGTATTTGCGGCGCAGGCGGTGGTAGCAGGCTGTCAACGGCAGCAGGATAACCAACCCCACCAAGTATTCGATTAGACCCCGCGCCAGCGAGTAGTGATAGAGGAAGGTGGTCGGTACGAGGCGGCTAATGATGCCGTAGACCAGCAGATGCGTGATATAGAAGAATAGTGAGGTTTGCCCCAGCAGCACCAACCAGCGCCCCGCCCGCGTGGGTTCGATGAACGCTTGCACCGCGTACAGCGCCACTAGCATTATGATTCCCAGCGCGAGGTTGAACAGCAGGAAACTGCTATCCGGCGGTTGCTTGTTCATGATGAACAGGTAAGGCCACGCCTGCCCGATGTGAAACGGCATGAACTCCCCATAACCCGCGTTCAGGCGCAGCACCAGCCACCCGACCAGCGCCGCCGCCGCCACCCACAGCCAGCGTGCCGAGATGGTCAGCCGCTTCTGTGCCAGCAACCGTCCGACCACATACCCGCCCAGCACAATGCTCAAGCGGCTGAGCAAGGGAAACTCTACCTCGAATGTAAAACTATGGTAGTAGTTGAGCAACACCGTGCCGATCATAGTCAGGGGATAAGCGGGATTATACGTTCCGAATGGTACAACCAGCAACGGATAGACGACAAACAGCGCCGCCCCCAGCAGAGCAATCCAGCGTGTGCGCCAGTGACGGACGATCATCAACACCACTAACGCGAAGGCAATGCACGACAGGACATCAATGCTGGGCGGTTGCTGCCACATGGTCGTCGCCACCGTCATATCAATCACCACCAGCAGCGCCGCCCGCACCAGAAAGTAGCGGGTGATGGAACCTTCGCTCTGCCCGCGCTGCCGACGGTTGGCTTCATACAGCGCCACACTCAGGCCGGCCAGCACGAAGAACACGCCGGAAGCCACGTTGGTCAGCAAGCCGATGATGATGTGGATAACGGAACTCATGAACGGCAGTGAACCGCCGTAGCCTTCCGCCAGAATCGGGCTGTGCGCCATGAAAAACGCATGATCGAGCGCCATGAGCAGCAGCGCCAGTCCGCGCAGCATGTCAAGCAGCACTATACGCTGCGAACGCACAGCCGCTTTTTCGGGTATCATGGGCTGAGTCATCTCAGGGGGGCGTGAAGCGGTAGAGTGTAGTGTTCTGTCCATACCAACCAATCCATTTTGTGTGACGGTAACCGCTATAATCAGAACCATATCGTATGGGGACTTGCGCCATCCTTGCTGAAATAAATAATTTAACAAACTGGTCGCCTACTTTTATGAAAATATTACATTTTGTTACTTGCTTTATCAATTCAGTATCGCAATTGAGGAGTATTTGCATGATTGTGGATTTCACAACGGTCAACGACGGCGGCATCAAGCTGGCGGACTTCGCGCAGCGGTTCAGCGTGGCTGACCTGCGGGCGGCGACCAATGCTTCGGTGGATGCGTGGGTGGATGTTGTCAACGACCTGAGCGACGCGCAGGTGGCCTTCGAGCCGAACGACCCGAACGCGCATGATGCCGCCGCCAAACCGGGCGAGGAGGACATCGGCTGGAGCGTGGCACATCTGGTGCTGCACGTCACTGCCAGTTGTGAAGAATGGGCGACCTTTAGCTCCATTCTCGCACGCGGCATCCCGTATCCGACAGAGCCGCGCCTCCGCTACGAGCCGGAATGGAAAACGTTCACCACGATGGCGCAGTGCTTGCACCGCCTTGAAGAAAGCCGCCGGATGCGTCTAGCCTATTTGGATACATGGCCGGACGAGCCGAACCTGACCGCCAAACGTGCAATGAGCGAACGCTTTATCGAGCGTAATGGTGAAGTAAACGCTCTTACCGCATATTTGATGGGTCTGAAACACGAGATCGGTCATTACGAACAGTTATGCGAAGCTGCGCGGCAGGCGCGGGAAGCGTTCGGTGTGGGGTAAGCACCTTCACAGGCGATTGCAAACGTCTTACGCATCTACTACACTTAGCAGCGGCGCAGCATTCAATCTGCGCCGCTGTGTTTCCCCGTTAGAACGACCGATGACCCATTCGAGAGGCTGCATCATGAGTACTGTGCGTATCGTCCCCCGCCTGCCCAAAGGTATGCGCGACTTCCTGCCTGCCGATATGCTCAAGCGTGAGTACGTCTTTAACATCGTGCGCGAGGTGTTTCATCTGTACGGCTTCGAGCCGCTGCAAACGCCCGTGTTGGAACTGAAAGAGACGCTCATGGGCAAGTACGGCGAGGAAGCTGAAAAGCTCATCTACCACGCACAGCACCCGAACGGCAAAGAGGAAGTCGCCCTGCGCTACGACCTGACTGTGCCGCTGGCGCGTGTGGTGGCGCAGTACGAGAACGAGATCAAGATGCCGTTCAAACGCTACCAGTTGTCTCCGGTGTGGCGTGCCGAACGTCCGCAGCGCGGGCGCTACCGCGAGTTCTACCAGTGCGACGCGGACATTGTGGGTGTAGCCGGTATGAGTGCCGATGCCGAGATCATCTCGCTGGTGGTGACGGCGCTGCGGCGCTTTGGCTTTTCACAGTTCAATGTGAAGATCAACAACCGCAAGCTGCTGGCGGGCATGGGCGTGTATGCCGGTGTGCCGGACGCGCAGTTGGGCGACCTGTACCGCAGCGTGGATAAGTTCGACAAAATTGGCGCGGAAGGCGTTGAAAAAGAACTGATCGAGCGCGGCCTGCCTGCCGATGCCGTCGGGCGCATGATCGGTCTGATTCAGTCCAGCCGCCCCGGTGTGGCGAACCTCGACTATGTGGACGAGATCATGGGCAACATCCCCGCCGCCGCCGAGGGGTTGGGCGAACTGCGCGAACTGGCGCGGCATCTGGACGCGGTGAACGTCCCCGCTGAGTTCTATAGCTTCGATTTCACGATGGTGCGCGGCCTCGGCTACTACACCGGGCCGATCTTCGAGACGGTCATCACCGAGCCGAATCTGGGCAGCGTGACGGGCGGCGGGCGCTATGATGACCTGATCGGCCTGTTCCGCAAGGAGAGTTTGCCCAACGTCGGCACGTCGTTAGGCATCGAGCGCATCATTGACCTGCTGGGCATCCTCAACCTGTATCCGGCGCACATCGTCGGTACGGTGGTCGAAACACTGGTGACGGTGTTCAACGAGGAAACGCGCCCCGCTTCAGCGCGGTTGGCTGCCGATTTGCGTGAGGCGAACATCAAGACCGAACTGGTGCTGAACGAGCAAAAGTTGGGCAAACAGTTCGAGTATGCCAACAAGAAGGGTATCCCGTTGGTGGCGGTCATGGGGCCGGAAGAAGCCGCGCAAGGTGTGGTGAAAATCAAGCGCATGAGCGATGGCGCAGAGCGTACTGTCCCCCGCGCCGAAGTCGCCAGTACCATCCGCGAACTGCTGCCCGACTAGCGACTGCTGCGGAGGCCGCATGATCTACCATATCGCGCAACTCAACGTGGCGACCATGCTCGATCACATGGATAGCCCGCGCATGGCGGGCGTGGTCGCCATGATGGAAGACGTGGGCCGCCAGAGTGAACACGCCCCCGGTTTCGTGTGGCGCATGGACGAGAGCAAAGAACCGTATATTGGTGTGGTCGCGCCCGTGTTCCCCGACCCGCTGATGTTCGTCAACATGAGCATCTGGGAGAGCGTGGATGCGCTGTTCACCTACACCTACACCCACCTGCACGGAGAAGCGTTCCGGCGGCGCAGCGAGTGGTTTCAACGTTCCACACAGCCCGGTACGGTGCTGTGGTGGGTTCCCGCAGGCTATCGCCCCACCGTGCCGGAAGCCAAAGAACGGCTCGATCATTTGCGACAGCACGGCGCAACGCCGTTCGCATTCATCTTCAAGCAGCGTTTCACAGCCGACGAAGCCGCGCAAGCAACAGGAGCATAAGCAGCATGAGCCAGATTATCACGATGGGCGGCGGCGGTTTTGGGATGGAACCGGACAATCTGGCGCTGGATCGCTATATCATCCAGCAGGCCGGAGTCGCCAATCCACGTGTATGCTTTTTGCCGCAAGCCAGCGGTGAAAGCCTCGAATATGTCGTGAACTTCTACCGCGCTTACAACCAGCTCGGTTGCCGCGCCACCCACCTGTCGCTGTTCAGCCCACCGACGGCTGATCTCGAAAGTTTCCTCATGGAACAGGATGTGATTCATGTGGGCGGCGGCAACACCAAGTCCATGCTGGCGCTGTGGCGCGAGTGGGGTGTGGACGCGATTCTACGGAAGGCGCTGGCTGCCGGACGCATTCTATCGGGCATGAGCGCCGGCTGCATCTGCTGGTTCGAGTACGGCCTGACCGACTCGATTCCGGGGCCGCTGACCGCCTTGCCGTGCCTCGGCATTCTGAAGGGCAGCGCCACCCCGCACTATGATGGCGAATCCAACCGCCGCCCCACCTATCAGGCGCGAATCGGCGGCGGCGAAATGCCGGACGGCGTCGCTTTCGATGACGGCGCAGCAGGACATTACCGTGACGGGCAGTTGGTGGAAGTGGTTAGTTCGCGCCCGCAGGCCAAAGGCTATCGCATCCAGCGCACGGCGAACGGGGTGGAAGAAACCGTCCTGCCCACGCGCTATTTGCTGGAAAACTAACGCAACAATCGGCGCTGCGTTTGATAAAATAGTCAGTAGTTTTACGGATACGCCAACCGTTCTATCATAGGATGGACAACCCGATGACCAACGCTTCGATTTTTCCCCGTTCCAGCGGTGTGCTGTTGCACCCCACTTCGCTCCCCGGACGCTACGGTGTGGGCGATCTGGGCGAATGGGCATACCATTTCGTGGATTGGCTGCACGAGGCCGGACAAACCATCTGGCAGGTGCTCCCCCTAGGGCCGACCAGCTACGGCGACTCGCCTTATCAATCGCTCTCGACCTTCGCGGGCAATCCGCTGCTCATCAGCTTTGATCGGCTGGCACAGGACGGCTGGCTGACGGCTGGCGAACTGGCCGCTGTGCCGAATTTTCCCGTGCATCTGGTGGATTTCGGGAACGTCATCACCTACCACAACACCATGCTGGCGAAAGCCTATGCCCGTTTTGCCGCCAGCGCGACGGCGGCGCAGAAAGCTGCTTTTAACGAGTGGTGCGCCGGACAAATCTACTGGCTGGACGATTTCGCCCTGTTCGCGGCGCTCAAATCTGCCAACGGGGGCAAGGCATGGGTAGAATGGCCGAAGGGCTTGGCGCTGCGCGAGGCGGCGGCGCTGGCAGAGGCACGTAAAACCTACGCCGATGCGGTCGCCGAGCAGAAATTCAAGCAGTGGTTGTTCTATACCCAGTGGCTGGAACTGAAAGCCTATGCGGGCAGCAAGGGCATCCGGTTGGTGGGCGATATTCCGATCTTCGTGGCGCACGACAGCGCCGATGTGTGGGCGAACCGCGACGGCTACTTCCTCGATGGCGCGGGCAACCCGACAGTCATCGCCGGTGTGCCGCCGGACTACTTCAGCCCCACCGGACAGCGTTGGGGCAACCCGCTGTACCGCTGGGAACACATGAAGCAGGACGGTTACAACTGGTGGCTGAACCGTATCAAGGCCACCCTCGCCCTCGTGGACATCGTGCGCGTAGACCACTTCCGGGGCTTTGAAGCCTACTGGGAAGTGCCGGCCACCGAAAAGACCGCCGAAAAAGGCCAGTGGGTTCCGGGGCCGGGCTTTGATTTCTTCAATGTGGTGGTCGAAAAACTGGGTGAACTGCCGATCATTGCTGAGGATTTGGGCTTAATCACCGAAGGCGTGATCGCCCTGCGCGATGGGCTGGGGCTGCCGGGGATGAAAATCCTGCAATTTGCGTTCGGGGGCGCAGGGGGAGAAAACAGCTTCCTGCCGCACAACTACACCCCGAACTGCGTGGTTTATACCGGCACGCACGACAACAATACCACCCTCGGCTGGTGGATGAGTGGCGAAGCCACCGATGACATCCGCAGCTATCTGCCGCAGTACATGGGGCATGATGTGCAGGAAATCCACTGGGATTTGACGCGCATGGGCATGGCCTCCGTCGCGCACACCTTCGTGGTGCCGATGCAGGATGTTCTCGGTTTCGGCGCGGACACCCGCATGAACACGCCGGGGCGCGAATCCGGCAACTGGGGCTGGCGCTTCACTGCCGAATGGCTGAACAACCCCGCCCGCGAACGGTTGGCCTATCTGACCAAGCTGTACGGACGCTGGCCGAAGGCCGAAGCCGCCGAATAGCGCCGTCCCTCTCGCAAACCACGAACACCGCGCCGCGCTTCCCCCACCTGCGAGAAGTGCGGCGATCATTCCCACGAGGACAACCGATGAACGCTCATCTCCCCCAATGGACAGATGGCCTACACCACGATGGTTCGGCGCTGTACGTCTCCAAACCACTACCCGCGTTGGGCGATACGGTGCAAATCCGGCTGCGTGTGCCAGCCGATGCGCCCATCGTGCGCGTGGTGCTGCGTTTCGCGCCGGATGGCGAACAGCACATGGAGCCGATGCGCGAAGAACGGCGCGACGCGGCCTGTGCGTGGTGGGTGGCGGATTTGCCCGTGACCATGCCCATGCTGACCTACCGCTTTTTTATCCTCACTGCCGGAGAAGGCTGGTGGCTGAACGCACAGGGTGTCAGCCGCGCCGACAGCCCCGACAGCGGCGACTTCAAGCTGATCGCGGATTTTGAAGCGCCCGACTGGTTGGAGGATGCCGTCTTTTACCAGATTTTCCCGGATCGCTTCTACAATGGCGACCCGACCAACGATGTGCCGGAGGGCGCGTGGGAGCGTTCCGGCTTCCGCACGCAGCGCCGCGCATGGGGGCAGCCGCCGTTGCCGTGGAAAGAGGCCGGCAATCTGGACTTTTACGGCGGCGATTTGCAGGGAATCGCGCACAAACTGGACTATCTGACCGATCTGGGCGTGACGGGTATCTTCCTGAACCCGATTTTCACCGCGCACACCAACCACCGCTACGACATCGTAGATTATCTACAGGTTGACCCGCATGTGGGCGGCGACGAAGGGCTGGCGGCTTTACGCGCCGCGTTGGACGGGGAGGGGATGCGCCTGATACTGGATGTGACCCCCAATCATTGTGGACACCACAACCGCTGGTTTCTGGCGGCACAGGCCGACCCCGCCGCGCCCACCGCCGAGTATTTCACCTTCCACAACCATCCCGACGGCTACGAGTGCTGGTTAGGACACCGTTCGCTGGTTAAGTTGAACTACGCCAGCCAGCGCCTGCGCGATGCCATGTACCGTGCGCCGGACTCGGTTATGCGCTACTGGTTGCGCCCGCCGTACCGGATTGACGGCTGGCGATTGGATGTGGCGAACATGACGGCGCGGCAGGGCGTGGTGCAGATGGCGCATGAAGTGTGGCGCGAGATGCGCCGCGCCGTCAAAGACGATCAGCCGCAAGCCTATCTGTTCGGTGAGAATTTCTTCGACGGCACGCCGCATTTGCAGGGCGACGAACTGGATGCGGTGATGAACTATCAGGGCTTCAGCATCCCCCTGTGGCGCTGGCTGCGTGACCCGTATGCGCCCATGCTGCACCCGCTGGATCATCCGCAACCGCTGCCCGCCGAGGCCGTTGCCGAACAATGGACGCGCTTCCGGGCAGCCGTCCCCTACGCCATCACGCAGCAACAGTTCAACCAGTTGTGCAGCCACGACACCCCGCGCATCCTCACGCTGATCGGCGGGCGCAAACCACTGCTCAAACTGGCGACGGCGCTGCTGATGACCTTCCCCGGCGTGCCGTGCATTTACTACGGGGACGAAATCGGCAGGGAAGGCGCACGCGACCCGGATAACCGCCGCTGTATGCGCTGGGATGAGGCCACATGGGCTCATGATCGGTATGAGCATCACAAGCGGCTGATCCGGCTGCGGCGGGAATCGCTCGCTTTGCGGCAGGGTGGCTTCCAGATGGTCGCGGCGGAGGGTGGCCTGCTGGCCTATCAGCGCGAGGCGGCGGAACAACGCTTGCTGGTCATTGGCTGGCGCGGGCCGGAGGAGCGTCCCGCCGCGCCGCTGGGGGTGGCTCATGCGGGGCTGGCGGACGGTGCGCGGCTGCGAGAGGTGTTCAGCGGGCAAACCTTCGAGGTGCAGGGTGGGGCGGTGGTGCTGCCCGCGCTGGCGGTGGGCGCGGCACTGATTCTGGAAGCGCAGCCGTAAAAAAAGGGGGAGATGGCGTGTCGCCTCTCCCCCCGGCACTCACAATCTATCAGACAGCCCTTAGCCCACTGGCTTGAGCGTGTCGCAGTTCACTGCTCCTGTGAACTGACCGATTTCTAGCGTGAAGCCCTTCTCCAGTGGCATCGCCTTCCAGTCCTCGAAGGCGAACGGGCATTCAAACGCCTTTTCGCCCGCTTTGAAGGCCACCAGATACTGCTCGCTGCGGCCACTCTCGCGTTCGCAGCCCAGACAACTGCCCGTTTTCAGGGCATCGGTTGACCAGACTACTTCTTGATCGCGTGTGCCTGCCGTCTTGAGCGAACGCTCATGCACCCATTGATCGGTGGTGTAGTAGCACACATAGCCGTACACCGGCTCACTGCGGTATTTGGTTTCGCAGCGTTGTTCTTCGCGGAATGTACCGTCACCCTGATCTTTCTGCACCGTCGTGCAGGTTTCGCCATCAGGAACTTGTTCGCTGCCCACCTGCTCATAACGGCGAGTGATGTTGTAGGCATTGGCCGGTGCGGGGCAACTGCTACTGCCGGGGATGGCGGTATACTGCTCCACTTCGATGCTGCGCTCCCAGCGGAAGCCCGTTACCACAGCGGTGGCAGTGGTGGTGCGCGTGAGGATGAAGATGGCGACGATCACCAGCAGCGGGATGCCGATCAGCAGGATTTTGCCCCACGGGAGGCCGCCCTTTTTCTGGGCGACGGGTTTGGCAGTAGCCGCAGCAGCGGCGGCTTGCATCTGCTTCAAATCCTCGGTGGCAAAACCACCTGCACTTTCCAGTCGTTCGCGTCCGGCCTGCACTTCTTTGGTTTCCGCCATTGGCGAACCGCAGTTGCCGCAAAACTCGGCTTTGGCAGAGGTGAGCGTGTTGCAGGCTTTGCAGATGCGATCTGCGCCCACATACACATGATCTTCAACCGCCACTTTTTCCGAGTCGGCGGGGAAATAACGGGCGGCGGCATCCTGCTGTGCGCCGCAATTCGGGCAGAAGCGGTGCGTTTTGCCCAGCAATTTCTTCGTGCCGCAGAACTTGCAATCCCACAGCATTTCGTAGGTTTTACCGCCCGATGAACGCGGACTTCCCATCTGTGCCATATCTTCAATCCTTCGGTAACGAGAGTAACAATCTCACCAGAGATTATAACCCGACATTACGGGAAATGTGATTAAGGCTTGCGATTCCACATCACTTCTTGGTGCGGATGGACTGGATGAGCGCCAAGGTTGCACGGGTATTTTCGGTCAGCGGCGCAAAATCGCCGGACTTGAGATACTGCGCCTGAATCAGTTTGCTGCCCATGCCCACCGCCACCACACCCGCGCCGAACCACGCCCGCAGGTTGGCCTCGTCCGGGCTAACACCGCCCGTCGGCATGATGCGCGTCCACGGACGCGGGCCGAGTACCGCTTTCACAAAATCCGGGCCGCCGAGCGTTTCCGCCGGGAACATTTTCACGATCTCCGCGCCATATTCCTCGGCATTGGCGATCTCGGTCACGCTGCCCACGCCGGGGATGTAGGCGATCTTGCGGCGGTTACACAGCCGCGCAATCTCCGCATTGAAGTTCGGCCCCACGATGAAGTTTGCCCCGTGCGCGATGTACAGCGCCGCCGTTGCCGCGTCGTCAATTGTGCCAGCACCCAGCACCAGATCGGGGAATTCGGCGCTGGCGGACTTTGCCACTTCGGAGAATACCTCGATGGCGAAATCGCCGCGATTGGTGAACTCCAGCACATGCGAACCGCCCGCCGACAGCGCGGTGGCCACTTGACGCACCAGCGCCGCGTCGGGATGGTACAGCAGCGGCAGCATGCCATCGGCCATCAACGTCTGATAAACCGTCAAACGGTCAAAACGAGCCATGATCTTCGCTCCTTTGTCGCGGGGGAACACTCACCCCGGTTCACTTGCTGAGGGTTGATTCATTTCGTAGATAATCCGCAGCCCGTCCAGCGTCAGTTCGGGGGCGATGCGGTCAATTACCGTGGTGTGGCGGTTGAACAGGGGCGCGAGGCCACCTGTGGCAATCACCTTCACACTCTCGTCCTTCATCTCGGCTTTGATGCGGCTCACCAGCCCTTCCACGAGGCCGACATAGCCCCAGAAGATGCCAGACTGCATGGCGTGGATGGTGTTCCCGCCGATGGGGTTGGGGGGCGGCACGAGGTCAACTTTGTGCAGGCGGGCGGTGCGGCTGACGATGGCATCATGCGCCACGCCGATTCCGGGGGAGATTGCGCCGCCGCAGTACGCGCCATCCCGCGAGACCACATCGAACGTAGTGGCTGTGCCAAAGTCAATCACGATGGCCGGCCCGCCGTAGAGCTTGACCACCGCCGCCGCGTTCACGATTCGATCTGCGCCTGCCTGTTCCGGTTGGTCAATGGCGAGGCGCACGCCCGTCTTGGTGCGGCTGGTGACAACCAGCGGCTCGAAGCCGATGTACTTTTGCACCAGTTCCACGAAGGTCGAGGTGAGGGGCGGCACGACACTGCTAATCACCACGCCCGTGATGACCTTGAACCCCAGATCGGCGCTGTTCAAGAACGTCCGCAGCAAGCCACCATATTCGTCCGGCATCTTGTCCGGCACGGTACGCGCCCGCCATGCGAACTGCCACGAGTCGTTGCGCCACAGCCCGAAATGGATGTTGGTGTTGCCAATATCAATCGCCAGCAGCATTATTCAACCACCTTATGCGGTGTATAGGAGACACACGTTCCCCATTGTAACCCTGAACGTGCCGGATGGTATGAGATCAATTCGCATTTCCCCGTCAACCTCTATTGTGGGTGTTAGGATATTGGAGTGTTGTTGCGGTTTTTAAGTACCTGCGCTGCAAAAGAAATTAAACTTGCTTGCGTACTTTGCAAAAGTTATGTATTATTTTGCACGACAGTGAATATAAAGTTTTTGAGACTGTCAATGGGAATGGGTCTAGTCGGAGATTTGCTCTCCGTTGAGACTAAATTGCATCAATAGATTTACATAAGGAGTTCTACATGGTTAAGCGGTTACTACTCGTTGGTTTGCTGATGATGGGCATTCTGCTCGTCTCGCTGGGCG
>CAIVEA010000596.1 GCA_903904765.1 uncultured Chloroflexota bacterium | reverse complement strand
TTGTGCGACAGTTCGGTGTATTCAACATACTGCAAGGCCACGAACACGATGCCCAGTGCAGCCGTCGCCATGATCCAGCGGATCAAACCCTGACGGTTATCACGCTGAATTTCGCGCAGACCCATCACCATGCACCAGCTACTGGTCAACAGCAGGAAGGTGTTGATGGTCACCAGCCAGATGCCCGGCCATTCGCGGATGATCTCGTGTACATGTTCCACCACCTTCGACCCTTCCGGGCCGACGCGAAACACCACAAACACCGAGATGATGGTGGCGAAAATCACCACTTCGGAGGCCAGATACAGCCATGTCGCCAGCTTCAGGTTATTGCTGCGCTCGGCGAGATGGTCGTGCCCGTGTCCGTGCGCTTCGGCGGCGTGTGGCGCTTTTTCGAGGCTCATATCAGTCATTTTCAGAGTCTCCTATTTCTGACCGAGGAAGCTCGGCAAGCCGTTCCGCAGGACATTCGCCAGCCAGCCAGCGCCGTGCGGGATCAGGTACAACCAATCAATGGCGGCAAACCGCTGCCAGACCGAGGCCGGAATAACCGCCTTCAGGAATTCTACGGGCATGACGAGGCCGATGCACAGCAGGCTCATGATGAGCAGGAACAGCATTTGCCACACATCCGAACGGGTCAGGCTGACGGTGTAAACCAGCACCCCTGCGGTGACGAGGCTGAGGATGCCCAGCATCGCCAAGCGCCACGCTTTTTCCGAAAGCACGCTCTTGAGCAGGTTGAACACCAGCGCCACCAGCGCCGCGCCGATCAGTGCGAACATCACGGCGGGCATGTTCGCCAGCGCCAGATTTGGCACCAGCACCGGCAGCGCGAAGCCGATCACCAGAATGACCGCCCAGTACCACTTGCGGTATACGATCAGCAGCAGCAGCGGCGGCAGCAGGAACAGCGGCACCACCAGCGCCATCGGGATCACGCGGCTGGGGATGACCAGCGGCAGTTGCAGCAGGCTGACCACGATCAACAGGAAGATGATCGCCCGCCAAGGCACACCCGTTTCATCCGGGTTCAACTTGCCACGCTGGAGGTAGCCGAACAGCCATGCCAGCATACCCGCCACGATGAACAGCGAGAATAGCATGATGAAGGTGAAGGCCACCAGCACGACCAATTGGCTGACCTGTATGGAAGCCAGTTGTTCGCTCATGGGCGGCAGCAGGTCAAGTCCTGTGGCGGTGAACACGAATTCCTGAACCGGCACGTAAACCTTGCCCAGTTCCACATAGCCAATCGCCGACGGATTGCCGTCCGCCTGCTTGACGCTGCGAATGGTGGGGCCGGTGGGCAGGAACGCCACGACTGCGATGGATACGATGCCGATAATCAGCCAGAAGGCGATCATCCAGATCGAGCCGCCTAGCAGATTGGCCGGCTTTTCGGGTTCGGCATGTTCTTCGGCAGCATGGTCGCCATGAACATTCATCTTGGGGTCAAACGCGCCCATCCCCCACACGAAGGTGTAGGCCGACAGGAATGCGCCCAACACAAACGCGGGGCCGACAAATGCGTAAGGGGCAGCAGGATTCGGGTCGAGACCTTGTGCCAAACGGATGAGGATGGCGATCAGCGCACCGACGATGAACCCCACGACTCCCAGCGGGACAGCGCGAGAGAGACCTGGTTGCATAACAAATTCCTCCGAAAAACAGCCTTCCGTCTGCACCCCTCAGATACGACCAGAAGGTTGAGACTACCCCTATTTTGACTCACGAACGCCGCTTCATCAAGCGACGTTCCCAGTTCATACCACGTACAGCACAATGTAGAACAGTACCCACGCGATGGTGACGAAATGCCACAACCCCGCGCCGCCTTCCACCGGCCAGAAGTTGATCCGGTTATACGTCCCGGCCAACCCGCCGCGATACACCCACCACAGATACCCGCCGATGGCGAGGGCATGAACACCATGAAACCCCACCAGCAGACGGAACACGTTGCTGTACTGGCCGCTGACCGGAACGAATAGCCATTCCGCACCCATCACCAGCACAAACGCGACACCCAACCCGATCACATAGCGCCAGTTCTTCAGGAACGCCGCCACATCATCGGCTTTGATGGCCTTCACAGCGCGGCGGGCGAAAAAACTACTGACGATCAAGGCCACCGTCATCAGGGTAGGCAGGACGGGCGTGAGTTTCTCCACCCCCTCCGGCGGCCATGCTTCGGACTGCGAGCGCAATTGCATGTTAACAAAGATCAGGCAGATGAAGGCCATGATCCACGAAATCTGGAAGATCAGTAGTCCGGTGCGTTTATTCCGCAGCGCCTGAACTTCCGCCCGCGTTAATCCCTGTTCCAATACGTTCTGCTTCGTCGCCATTTCCGTTACAACTCAACCCGGATTCTCTGCGGACAGTCGCAAAAAGTCGCAAAAGGAGGGGCGCAGTCATCCGCGCCCCTGCCTACCGAAACCGATTAGTCACCGCTGCTGCTAGTCTGCGGGCGCGGCCCCGGTTCTTCACCCACACCGAAGCGGCGGTCAATTTCATCCAGATATTCCACTGAACCTTCCGCGCCGTAACCATACGGGTCGTGGAACGGAACCGGGTCGCTGATGAAGTTGGTGGCCGGGGGCGGCGAAGTGGTCGCCCATTCCAGTGTCAGCGCACGCCACGGGTTCGCACCGGCGACCTTGCCGCGCTTCAAGCTGTAGACCATGTTGTAGAGCAGGATGAAGGTCGAGATGCCTAGAACGAAGGCCGAGAAACTGATGACCGCATTCAGTGGCTGGAATTCCGGCAGATAGACCGCCACGCGGCGGGGCATCCCCAGCATGCCGGCGAAGTTCATCGGGAAGAAGGTGAAGAAGAAGCTGATATAGGTCAGCGCGAAATGCCACTTCGCCATCGCTTCATTCATCATGCGGCCAGTGATTTTCGGCCACCAGTGATAAATGCCGGCATAGATGGCGAACACGCTACCGCCGAACAGCACAAAGTGAAAATGGCTGACTACGAAGTACGTGTCGTGAACATGAATATCGAACGGGATGGCCGCCAGCATCACGCCGGTAATGCCACCGATCACGAACATCGAGAGGAAGCCGAGGCCGAACAGCATCGCGCCCGTGAAGCGGATTTTGCCGCCCCACAACGTTCCTAGCCAGCTAAAAATCTTGATGCCCGTTGGCACGGCGATAATCATCGAGGTAATCATGAAGGGGATACGCAGCCCCGGTTGCAGGCTGGTGAACATGTGATGCGCCCATACTGTGAAGCCCACCACCGCAATCGCCATGCTCGACAGAGCGATCATCTTGTAGCCGAACACAGCCTTGCGGGCATGTACCGCCAGCACGTCCGACAGGATACCCATGCCGGGGAGAACCATGATGTATACGGCGGGGTGGCTGTAGAACCAGAAAATGTTCTGCCACAACACCGGGTCACCGCCCTTGCTGGCATCGAAGAACGAGCTGCCGCCAATGCGGTCAAGGATGAGCAGGGTGAGCGCACCCGCGAGGAACGGGGTGGCCATCACCACGATGATCGAGGTCGCCAGTATCGCCCAGCAGAACAGCGGCATCTGCCACCAGCCCATACCTTCCGGGCGCATGTTCTTGATGGTCACGATGAAGTTGATTGCGCCCAAGATAGACGATAGGCCGAGAATGTGCATCCCCAGCGCGGCCAGCGTCTGACCGTCACCGGCGAACAACGTACTCAGCGGCGGGTACATCGTCCAGCCACCTTCAGGCGCGCCCACCAGCATCGAAGCGATGAGCAGAATACCCGCCGGAGGGATGAGCCAGAAGGCCAGCGCGTTCAGCCACGGGAAAGCCATATCCTTCGCGCCCAGCATCAGCGGGACGAGATAGTTACCAAAACCAGCCATCATCGGGATGATCCACAGGAAGATCATGACGATGCCGTGCATACTGAAGATGGTGTTGTACTGCGAGCCGGTCTGCACCAGATCAAGATTCGGCGTGAGCAGTTCCCAGCGGATGAGCATCGCCAGCGTACCGCCGACGATGAAGAAGAACAGCGCCGTCACCATGTACTGTACGCCGATGATCTTGTGATCTACGCTCCACTTCAGGAAGTCGGTCACCCGCAGTTTGGGTGCCGGCTGGCTGGGAGCGCCCGACTGTGTGCCGCCCAACGGAACCGAAATACTTGCCATGACTTTCGACCTTTCCAACAAACCCATACACTTGCTTCACGAAGAACCAGAGGGTTTCCCCTGCGGTTGTTATTTGTAGTTCAAACAGAGAAGGTCAGGCGCAAATGATCGCACCTGACCGTATCAACGTCTTATGAACTGGCGGTTGCTTCGGCAGTCGCCTCGATGGTGGCCTCGGCAGCCGGAGTGGCTTCGGCAGCGGGAGCAGCCGCATCAACGGTCGCTTCAGCGGCAGGTGCTTCCACCGTCGCCTCGGCAGTCGCTTCGGCCACCGGAGCGCCGCACTTCGCCGCATATTCGTCCACCGTACAACCCGGTTCGCCGCTTTCGGTCTGCGTACACAGGTAGGACACAATCGCCAGCGCCTCGCATTCCGGGATTTGCAAGTTCGGCATCAGGTTGCCGAAGCCCGGCACGAGGTATGCACTTGGCTCATGGATGGCCTGATAGATGTAGTCGCGGGCAGAGGCCACGCCTGCGTTGGTGGCGCGGGTCGCAGCGCGATCCCCGATGCCGTTGAGCGACGGGCCGACGTTGCCCACCCATCCCAGTTCACTTTCGACGTGGCAGGTGTAGCACGGGTACACGTTGCTGGAGAGGATGTCGCGTCCACGCAGTACCGGATCGGCAGGCGGATGCAGCAACTTGTCCACTTCAGTGTCATACCATGCTTTGTAGTCGGCTTCGTCCTTATGGACGACCACGTAGGCCAGCATCATGCCGTGATTCGCGCCACACAATTCGGCGCACTTGATCGGATAGCTGGCGGGATATTCCGCACCTTCCACCTCGACAGGTGTGAAGCGCACATTGGTGGTCTGCCCCGGAATCACGTCCTGTTTGATGCGGAACGCCGGAACCCAGAACGAGTGGATAACATCCTGTGTCTGCATGTGCAGCACTACCGGACGACCCACATAGGTGTGCATTTCAGTGGTCTTAATCACCACATTCGTGCCGTCGCCAGTGGGGGAGGCCACATCGGTCTGGTAGGTAAACGCCCAGTTGAAACGCCGTCCGGCGACATCAATCGCCAGTTCGTTCTCTTTAGGCGTTTGCAGCGTGTTCCACACCTGCCAACTCAGGATGGTCAGGACGAACACAATCACCGCAGGGATGGCTGTCCAGATGATTTCGAGGGTGGTGCTGCCATGCAGGTAGATACCATCACTGGTATCGTTCGGCTTGGCACGGAAGCGCCAGATCGAGAACACGAGCATTCCCTGCACCAGCAGGAAGATCGCGCCGCCGATCACCAGCAAAATGTGGAAAAGATTGTCCACTTGGAGCGACTCGGCGGAGGCTTGAGCCGGGAACACCAGTGGCGTTCCCTGACCAATGATGATGCCGCCGATTATCAGCAGCACGCCCGCCACCCCGATGAGAACCACATACCGCGCACTGAGGTTATTCATGAAGTCTACCTGCCGAGAGTACCCTTGACCCACACGAGATTACAAAACTTCCGTTAACTGGTCAACCACAGCAAGGCGGTTGAAAGTTATTTTCGGCTACACTACCCGATAAATTCTGGAGAAGCGCGAACCGCCCATCATCCGGTTCGCACGGATGAATCCGCTGAAGACAAGGCGCACCAAACTAACACTTCTTCAAGCGAATTGTTCCATTTTACACAAAAGCCCGCATTCTGCAAAAGAATTTTCATGGTTGGTTCAGGAAAGCTTGTTAAGGTATAACCATAATGGCGATGAACGATGCAGCCGCACAAGCCTACCAGCAAGGATATTTGATTGTGACAGAACAGGATCAGGCCGGCGAACGGGGGAATCAGGCGTTGGCCGCCACCTTTTATGTGGAGATCATAACACAATCTGCCCCCATCCGGCGAGTCGAGGTTTCATTAGAAGATATTGTGGTGGGGCGCAGCGAACGCTGCACGATTCCGGTGGATGATGGGCGGGTCAGCCGCGTCCATCTGCGGATTCAGCGCCGCCCGGATCGCGGTGTGACTATTACCGACCTGTACACCGCCAACGGCACCACGCTGGATGGCCGCAACGTCCCACCCGGCATGTCTATTTCATGGCTGATCGGTCAGACGGTACAGGTGGGGAATGTCATCCTCATCCTGCGCTATGGTCAGCCCCGCGATTAGTATTTGACCCTCATCCCCCGCCCCTTCTCCCTCATGGCGAAGGGGAGCAAGAGATAAGAGGTGCGTTTTTCTGCAAGTCTTTCGCTCTGATGGTGAGGGACTACAGGGTGAGGGTGAATTTCAAGCAAATATATCCCGAAAGCGAACGCTCGTGTCCCTACTCCAACGTTTGCAAGACCGCGCCAACCAGCTCAAGCGCGAAGTGGTTGCGCTGGTTCTGGCCTACCGTGACCCGCGTGTGTCGTGGCTGGCGAAGGCCGTCGCGCTGTCGGTGGCGGTATACGCCTTCAGCCCGATTGACCTGATCCCGGATTTCATCCCCGTTCTCGGCTATCTGGATGATCTGATTTTGCTGCCCCTCGGAATCGCGCTGGCGATCAAACTCATCCCGCCGGAAGTGATGGCGGAATGCCGCGCCCGCGCCGCGCAGATGGACGCGGAGGGTAAATTTGATGGCCGCGCCGGGGCGCTGATCGTGATCGCGCTGTGGGCGGTGGCGGTGCTGTTCGTCGTCCACCTGCTGCGGGGGTGAAAAACTGCTATATAATAGGGATAGGATAAGTGAGAAAAGGTATCCTGTGATGGTAACTGTTATTTTAGACTTGACTCAGGATATTGAGCGTGAAGCGCGGCAACGCGGGTTGCTCACGAGTGAGAAAATCGCGCAAATGATCGAGAATGAGTTGCGTGAGCAAAAACGGCAAGAAGCCATACGTCAGACGCGCTTGGTTCTGGAACAGTTAGATGCGCTTGAGCCGCCGATGACCGAAGAAGAAGTAATCGAAGAATTGAGCAAGCCATCTCTTAACCCATGACATCTCAAATAATGCGTGTGGTGCTTGATCTGAATGTTCTGGTGTCGGCTTATTTCTTTAGCAAACCCTCTGCTCCTCCACGTCAACTATTACATTCTGTCTTGAACGGACAGATCACCATCTTACATTCACCAGCCTATTGCACAGACTTAATTGAAGCGTTTAGCAAGCAGAAATTTGTTGTTCGGTTAGCGCAAATTCATCAGACACCTGAATCTATTGTCAGTATGGTGAAACATCTAGGCGAAGCTGTTCCGCAGACAACC
>CAIVEA010000595.1 GCA_903904765.1 uncultured Chloroflexota bacterium | reverse complement strand
GGGTGCAGAGCGAACTGGGCAAGGGCACGACCTTCAGCGTGAGACTGCCGCTGGTGAACACCTGAGTGCTTGCACCCACCTTCAGCGCAGTATTTTGAAGGCGAAGTTACGCCCCAGCGGGGTACGCATGGCAAGATGCACCCACAGGCCAGCCAACGCTTCCAGATGCCGCGCCGCTGCCAGATCACCTGCATCCAGCACATCAAATCCCATTTGCGTGAGGAGCGCCGAGACTGTCTCTTTGGCGCTGGTGCTGTCCCCCGCCATCAGCATCGTCGCAGCTTGGCTGCCGATCACGGGTTGCCTATAGTGTTCTGCGCCAATCGTGTTCAGCGCCTTCACCACCTGCGCCCCCAGCACAAGTCCGGCCAATTCCTGCGCGGCGGATTGACCGGATGCGCCGCCAAAGCGGTTGGTCATATCCAGCACCACTTTGCCCGCCCAATCGCCCTGCACGACCACTTCCGGCACCGCATCCCAGCGCAACGCCAGCGCCAGTAATTCCCCGTGCGCGACTGTTTCGGTCACTGTACCAATCGGCGCACCGAGGTCTGCGGCTAACTGACGCATCTCCGCAGTATGGGGATTGCGTGAACTGAGCATCACGGAATGTCCCAGCGGCAGCACTGCCCGTGCAAAAGATTGCCCTACCGCGCCCGCACCCAGAATCCCGATGTTCATGGTTATGCTCCTTTCTGTTGCAAGTGTGTTCGTTTTAGCCCGCTGATTTGCGAATCTCGTGCCGCGCCGTGATCTGAATCCCGCCGCGCCGCCGCTGCTGCAAGATCACGCGGCACAGGTGCGGCTGACAGGCGGCGTACAAATCCTCGCAGATTTTCACCGTCAAGTCTTCGCAGAAGATGGCCGCATCGCGGTAAGTTTCCAGATACAACTTGAGCGTCTTGGTTTCGATGGCTGTGCCGTCCGCTTCGATCTCAATGGTCGCTTCGTAGAAATCCGGTTGTCCGGTCACGGGGCAGGCTGAGGTGAGTTGGTCGCTGTGGTATTGCACGAACGAGCAGCGGGTGGGGATGGCATCCAGATGTTCATAGCGGGTGACGGGTTTCCCCAGTGCGCTGTACGAAGATGTCATTCAAAGCCTCCATTGCCAATAGTGGGACGGATGATGATAGGGAATGGAGGGGGCAATTCGCAAGTGGGAGCGCCCCCGCCCCGTGTCATCAAGGGCAGGGGCGCGAGGTTGCGGGGGGCATCAGGCATCTTGCAGCGTGAAGACAGCCTCATCAATCGTCGGGTTAATCTGCACCTGCACCGGTTCTAGCTCGAAGGCCGGAGCATCGTCCCAGAAGGCGCTGATTTGCACGGGCAGAATCAGGTCGTTGAGCGATTCCTGTTCTTCCGAGAGGTGCAGCGCGAACCACCCTTCCTGCTCGGTGTCGGGATTGATGCAGGACACTTCCACTTTTTCCAGCGTGCGGTTGGAGCGCATATTCAGCCGAACGGTGCTGTTGGTCTGGGTGTTGGTGGCCTCCAACTGAAGGTCGCCCGCCGCATGCAGCTTGACGAAATGATCGCCCAACGGCGTGAGGAACACCGCCGCAATCGCCCACAACCGCCGCTGTAGCGATTCCACCGCTGCCGAATCGCTGATGACGGTGGGGGACTTACTGCCGCGAGTGGTGCGCGAGGTCGTTCCGTCGAAGGCTTCGCTGCCGCTGCCCAGTTTGACCCCGATGGCAGACACTTTGAAATCCCAGCGTAGCGCACGCGGAAACAGGAATTGGGCGGTGGCCTCCACCGGAACCCAACTGCTGATCGGCCCGATTTTGGCACGGCTGCGCCCCCGGAAATCAATCCGCAGGCTTTCCAGCACAGGCGGGCGCAACGCATACCGCGCTTCGATGGCTTTTTTGAGTAGTTCACGGGCGGGCGGGTCGCCTTGAGCAAGCAATAGAACAGGCACCGGGTTTATCTCCTCCATAAAGCGCATACGCTGCGGTACGCGGTTGAACTCCATCATGATCGGTTGAACTTGCAAATTCCTGAAAAATAGCCCCCAATAGGACGATCATCCTATTCTGGTGGGCGTACTCTATTTTTTAGTGACCACCATCCACCGAAAGCACCTGCCCGGTGATCCATCCGGCATAGTCGGAGGCGAAAAACAGCACCGCGTGGGCAATGTCCTCCGGCTGACCGAGCCGCTTGAGCGCGATGCTCTCCACCAGCGCCTTCTGCTTCTCCTCGCCGTAGGATTGCCACTGGCGTTCGGTGTTGGGGTTGGAGCGCACAAAACCGGGGGCGATGCAGTTCACCGTGATTCCCCACGCGCCCAACTCATGCCCTAACTGGCGGGTAAGGCTGATGAGCGCGGCTTTGGCGGCGGCATAGGCTTGAATACCCGTCAGGCTGACGGTCAGCCCTGCGCCACTGGAAATATTGATGATGCGCCCGCTTTTGGCGGCTTTCATCCCCGGCGCAACAGCCTGCGAAAGATAGAACGCGCCGCTGACATTGACGGCGAAAATGGCATTCCAATCGGCGGGGGGTACCGTTTCCAGCGGGCGACCCACCTGCCCCAATACCCCGCCGGCATTGTTCACCAGCACATCCACATGCCCGTTGGCGGTGGCAGCTTCGGCGGCGAAAATCTGGCAGGCCACCGGATCGGTGATGTCCAGCGTGCGGGCTATGCATTGACCACCCACCTGCTGACACAACTGCGCCGTCTCTGCCACTTCGTCCGCCAGCACATCGCATGCCCACACGGTCGCACCGCGCTGTGCGAAACCGAGGCTGATCGCCCGCCCGAAACCGTGCGCTGCCCCCGTCACCATGACCGTTTTACCCGCAAACGTAATATCCATGAAAATCATCCCTGCGTATCACCGAAACTGCAAAATATTGTAACCCGATATGAACGACCTGCCTATCAAAATACTTGATCGTGCAAGAATACCATTTCCATCAAATCGGGGTACAGAGATGCTTATCTGCATGAAAAATTCATGGTCGAAAGTCATTACAGCGCATATAATATTATAGTGCATACATTCCATTCGGAGGCGAAAAAACAATGAATATCGTTTTATGGGTGATGCAAATTGTGCTGGCGCTGGTGTTCGTGTTGGTTGGCTGGCTGAAGATCGTCACACCGTATGACCGATTCGTTGAGATGCTCCCGTGGGGGAATGATGTGCATCCGCGTACCATCAAAGGGATCGGCATTCTGGAAATACTAGGGGCGGTAGGGCTGGTGCTGCCCGGCCTGCTGAACATTCTGCCCAAGCTGACTCCCTATGCGGCGGCAGGGCTGGCGCTGATGATGATCGGTGCGGCATGGCTACACGTCCGCCGCAAGGAAAGCCTGATGATTGTGCGGAACTTTGTGTTGATGGCGGTGGCGCTGCTCATTTGCTACGGGCGCTTCGTGCTAGTACCGCTAGGCGGCTGAAAAGCGTCCGCTTGCCGTGTGACAGGCTACTACGGTTAATGCCGTACAACTTCTACAACACGCTTGCGTTTAATTTGGCAGAAACGCAAAGATATATGTTTGCATGGGAAATTTTTGCGCGAAAGCCTATAATATTAATGTCCGCATATTTCATTCGGAGGCAGGAAAATAATGAATATCGTTTTGTGGGTGATGCAAATTGTGCTGGCGCTGTTGTTTTTGATGGCCGGGGGAATGAAGATTGCCACGCCGTATGACAAATTCATTCAGAGAATGCCGTGGGGCAAAGACCTGCAACCGCGCACCATCAAGGGGATCGGCATTCTGGAGGTTCTCGGTGCGTTAGGGCTGGTACTGCCCGGCCTGCTGAACATCCTGCCCAAGTTGACTCCCTATGCGGCGGCAGGGCTGGCAGTGACGATGATCGGCGCGGCATGGCTGCACGTCCGCCGCAAGGAACGTCAGCAGGTGGTGGTGAACTTTGTGCTGATGGCGGTGGCGCTGCTGATTTGCTACGGGCGCTTTATACTGCTACCGCTGGGCGGCTAATCAACCGTCCGGCTGCATGGTAAAATATTGAGCCTCACCTGTGCTTACAGGTGAGGCTTTTTTATGACTAGCGGAGGCGAACACCGATGACCTTCACCCACCACGCCGAAGGGCTGCTGACCGCCGAACACAGCAAGCAGAACATTCCCATCCCCTTCGACCTGCCCGCCGGACTCGACCATCTGGCGCTGACCGCCGTATTTGAAACGCACGAGGAGATGCTGACCGAAATTGCGGTTTCGCTGTACGACCCGAACGGCTCACGCGGGGGGGCGCACCGCCACTTCTTCCGCCACGAGGCCGAGATCAGCGCCGCAGCCGCCACACCGGGGTTCATCGCCGGTGCGCTGCCGGCTGGCCGCTGGTCGTTGGAAATTGACACGCACCTCATCCTGCCGGACGTGACCGTCCGCTATAGCGTGGACATCCGCGCTGAAGCTCGCACTGATATACAACCGCGTCCGCCGTTCGTCATCCCGCAGCCCAAACCCAGCGAAGGGCGCGGCCCCGGCTGGTTTCGCGGCGATCTGCACGGGCATACCTTTCACACCGATGGCGAGTGGGATGTGTCTGGCCTGCTGGCACATGCCCGCGCCGCCCGTCTGGATTTCGTCACCCTCAGCGACCACAACACCGTGTCGCCGCTGGCGGAGATGGACAGTTTGAGCGCCCCTGATCTGCTGACGATGGGCGGCATGGAACTGACCACCTTCTACGGACATGCGCTGGCGCTGGGCGTGCGTGAGTGGGTGGACTGGCGCACGCGCCCCGGACGGGGGATGCCGGAGATTGCTGCGGAAGTGGTCGCAAAGGGCGGGACGTTCATCATCGCGCATCCCATGTCCCCCGGCGATCCGGTTTGCTCCGGTTGCACATGGCTGTACGAGAACATGATGCCCGGCAGCGCCCGTGTGGTGGAAATCTGGAACGGCACGTACTGGAACTTCTACAGTCAGGACGGGCTAGAACTGTGGTACAAGTGGCTGAACGAAGGCTACCGCATGATCGCCACTTCCGGCATGGACATTCACCGCCCCCTCGCGCCCGGTGTCGAGTATCCGGTGGATGTGGTGTATGCCGATACGCTCTCCGAGGCAGCCATTTTGCAGGCGGTTCGCGCCGGACGGCTGTACATCAGCGGCGGGCCGGTGCTGGATTGGACAGGCACAAATGCGGAAGGCCAGCGCGTGATGGTGGGCGAAACGCTGCCGGGAACTGCGCCGGAATTGCGCCTGCGCTGGTCGCGTTGCCACCCCACGGACACGATTCGCTGGATTGTGGACGGCGAAGCGCGGGAGATGTGGATGGGCGAGGCGGGCGAGGAAGTGCGCCACCCGCACGAATTTCGCTGGAGTGTGGTCGAAGTACGGGCGGCGGGCGGTGAACTGCGTGCCGTCACCAACCCGATTTTCCGCCCCGGCGCATGGCGCTGAGTCATATAAACGTTGAATGACCGTCCCCGGAGGGACACCATGGCAAAAGTACACGACTCGATCACCGATGCAATCCGCGAGTTCATCGCCGCACAGCACCTGTTCTTCGTCAGCAGCACGCCATCCG
>CAIVEA010000594.1 GCA_903904765.1 uncultured Chloroflexota bacterium | reverse complement strand
TAATGAGCCATGCCTACACCCGAAAGCTCATCGCGCTTGTGCTGGTGATGCTGGCGGTTTCGGCAATCGTATTCTTTTTGATGAACGCTGTTCCCGGCGGGCCGTTCAGTCTGGGCGAACGCGGCTATACGCCGGACGCGCTGGCGAACCTCGAACGCAAGTACGGGCTGGATAAGCCGGTGACGGAACGCTACGTCAACTTCCTCATCAGCGCCGTGCAACTCGATTTCGGCAACTCGTTCGCCGTCGCGGGGTCGCCTCCGGTGACGAATGTCATCCTGCGGACGTGGCCGGTTACGCTGCACGTCGGGCTGTATACCATCATCGTGTCGTTCGGCTTCGGCCTTGTGATGGGAACGTTCGCGGCTTATCACCGCAATAGCTGGGTGGATAACCTCATCACATTCCTCGCCACACTGGGCATCACCTTGCCCAACTTCATTATTGCCACCTTTTTACTCATCATTTTTGGCTTTCAAGCGGGATGGGGCGAAGACCCCAAACGCTGGATTATCGGCCCTCTCGTCCCCGGCGGCGCGGCCATCCTGTCGTGGGATTACTTCCTGCCCGTCATTACCTATGCGCTGGCTCCGCTGGCGCTGGTCGCCCGTTACACCCGTTCCAGCGTGTCGGACGCACTCGGCGCGGATTATGTGCGTACCGCCCGCGCCAAAGGGCTTTCAGACCTGACCATCATGTTCCGCCATGTGTTGCGGAACGCGGCCATTCCGATGGTAACGGTGCTGCTGCCGCAAATCCCCAACCTGCTCACGGGGTCGCTGTTCATTGAAGTGGTGTACGGCATTCCGGGGCTGGGCAAATTCTTCGTGACCAGCATCTTCAACCGCGACTACCCGATGATTATGGGGCTGGTGCTGCTGGTGGCATTTTTCTGGGGGATCACATACCTCATCACCGATATTCTTTATACGCTGATTGATCCGCGTGTACGCCTGTAATCATGAGTAGTCAAAACGTGGAAGCTAACCCAACTGTCCCCCCCACCCGCCTGACCCCGCCGACTGCGCCCATCGTGCAGCGCACCTTGCTCGGCGACGCGATTCGCCGCTTCCGGCGCAACCGCCTCGCCATGGTCGGGCTGGTCATCTTAGCGGTGTTTCTATTGATCGGCGTGCTGGCGGATGTCATCTCGCCCTATCGTTACGATCAGGTGTTTTTCACCAAACGCGCCAGCATGCTGCCCTTCATAGACCCGACGCACGTCCTCGGGCTGGATAACTCCAGCCGCGATTATCTGTCGCGCTTGATTTACGGGGCGCGCACCTCGCTCACCGTCGGCATGCTCGTCCCGCTGATCGCGTTCGCCATTGGCATGCCGCTGGGGATGCTCTCCGGCTTTCGCGGCGGTTGGGTGGATTTCACCATTCAGCGCCTCGTGGACATCGCCACCGCCATCCCGCCGCTGCTGTTCGCGCTGTTCCTGTTGAGTGTGGTTGGCTCTGGCGTGGGGAACGTCATTTTTGTGCTGGCGATCACCACATGGATCGAACCATTGCGGCTCACCCGCGCTCAATTCTTGGCCTACCGTGAAAAAGAGTTCGTCACGGCGGCGCGGGCGCTGGGCGCGAGCGATTGGCAGATCGTGTTCAACCACATCCTGCCCAACGTGCTGTCGCCGCTGCTGGTGGCCTTCACCTTCGCCATCCCCCTCGCCATCTTCGCAGAAGCCGGCCTCAGCTTCCTCGGCATCGGCATCACCGAACCCACCGCCAGCTGGGGCAAAATGGTGGGTTCGGGCATTGGCAACACGATTCGGGTATATTACCATCTGGCGCTGTTCCCCACGCTGCTCGTCGCCCTCACGGTGCTGGGCTTCTCGTTCGTCGGGGACGGCCTGCAAGAAGCACTCGATCCGAATCGTTCAAATTAATGAGATTAATGGGACAACAGACTATGTTCAAACGAAACGGACTGTTCATCGCGTTAGCCATCATGCTGCTGGCGGCGGGCTGTGGCGGCGGCGCACCCGCAGCGACTGCGCTGCCGACCATCACCGCCATCCCCACCTATAGCTACGTCGAACCGACGGCTGCTCCGGCGATGGCGACGGCTGCCGCAGCAACCGCAGCAGCGGCGGGCAGCGCCACCACCGCGCTAGACCCGCAGGTCGTCGAACGCGGACGCGGGCGCTACGAGGCGCTGGACTGCGGCTCGTGTCACGGGGCGGCAGGCGAAGGCACGGATAAAGGCTCGTCCATGATCGCCTACGCAGGCACGGAAGATGAGTTCATCGCCTTCATGCGTTCGGGCGGCAAACTGGGCGCAGAGCATCAGTATTCGACCAACCGCCTGAGCGACAGCGGTGGCAAGAACCTGTTCCAGTATCTGCTATCGCTGCGAGCATCATGAGCAAATCCAGCGCCAGAATCAGTGACCGCACCCGCCTGATCGCCAGTGCGCTCTTTTTTGCCGTCACGGTGGCGGTCATCTTCTTCTCCGCCAACAACCGTCCCGCCCCTATCGGCGCTACCGCCACGCCCGCGCAGAGTATGCCGCTTGACCCGACGGTGCGTGCCAATTTGCAGGATGTGTCGGCACAGGTGCTGCCGGATGACCAGCAGGAAACGGTGAAGCAGATCCAGACAATGCTGAACGACTGCCCGGACTACGGCGAAGCCCGCCGCAGCCAGATGCAGCAGCATATCACATGGCTGCTCGACCCGTCCGGCATCCCAACGGACATTCTGATGGCGATTGGCGCGAACCCTCGTGGTAGATTAATGATGGGGATGGCGACCTATACCGCCGTCGAATGGCGCTTGCTAGGCCGTCCGGCAGAGTCGTGCTTGCTGCCCATCGGCAAGCTGGTCAATACGCTGCTGGAAGCCAACGGCGAACCCACCGACCCCGCATTCACGACACCCTGATTTTCCGAACCCGCACAGGAATAACGCTCAAGAACCGGCTCTCAGGCCGGTTTTTGATATTGGGCTTTGACAGGCTGATAAATTCCAGATAACATAGGTTACTGATAACCTATGTTATCGCAATCAATGTGGAAGTTTGAAAGGCCGGTTTCATGACCATCAAGCACGTCATTCTGGGATTATTGAGCGAAGCACCCGCCACAGGCTACGACCTGAAAAAGACCTTTTCCGACTCGGAGCTTTTTCACTGGTCGGGCAACAACAACCAGATTTACCGCGCTCTGAGCGAACTGCATCAGGAAGCGCAGGTCACGATTGAAACCGTGC
>CAIVEA010000593.1 GCA_903904765.1 uncultured Chloroflexota bacterium | reverse complement strand
CTGGCGGGCGTGGGCGGCATAGATGCAGTGTTGCTGGTGATCGCCGCTGATGAAGGCGTGATGCCACAGACGCGGGAGCATCTGGCGATTCTGGATTTGCTCGGTATTCAGAACGGCCTGATTGTGCTGTCCAAAATTGATATGGTCGAGGATGCCGACTGGTTTGATCTGATTGAGCAGGACATCCGGCAGGTCACTGCCGCGACTACGCTGGCTTCTGCGCCGATCATTCGCGTTTCGGCACGGGCTGGCACAGGATTGGGCGACCTGCAAACCGCGCTTGTTAATTTACTGCAAACGATGCCGGAGCGCCCGGATTACAACCACCCCCGACTGCCTATTGACCGTGTGTTCACGATCAGCGGGTTTGGCAGCGTGGTGACGGGGACGCTGATGGGCGGCAGTTTGTACGTCGGGGACGAGGTGGAGTTACAACCTTCCGGTTTGCGGGCACGCATTCGCGGATTGCAGCGGTATAAGCAAGCTGTTGAGAACGCCGAACCGGGTAGCCGGGTAGCGGTGAATCTGTCTGGCGTGGAAAAACGGTCTATTGTGCGCGGGAGCGTGTTGACGCACCCCGATCAACTGCGGGCGACGATGCTGATGGATGTGCGTTTCCGCCATTTGCCAGATGCGGAACGACCCCTGAAGCATAACGCGCAGGTGAAGCTATTCGTGGGCGCTGCCGAATCGGTGGGGTATGTGCGGTTGCTCTCGGATGAAATGCTGTCCCCCGGTGCGGAAGGCTGGGTGCAAATCCGGCTGGAGTCTGAGATGGCAGTGGCGCAAGGGGATCGGTTTATCCTGCGCTATCCGTCACCTTCGCAGACGATCGGCGGCGGGGTGATTGTGAACCCGCATCCCGAACGGCGCTGGCGGCGCTTCCAGACGGATGTGATTGCGGCGCTCGAAACTCAACTGGCAGGTTCGCCAGCGGAACGGGTGGCGCAGGCCGCGCAGGGGCGTGAACCGGTAAAGCGGGCGACGCTGCAAAAACAGACCGGATATGCTGATGCGGAACTAAACGGAGCGATTCAATCGGCGCTGGACGAAGGCCGTCTAACCGAATTGAGCGACGGGCTGTATCTGGCGACGGCGACGGCAAACACCCTGTGGCGGCAAATGCGCGAGGCGGTAGCGACGTTCCATGCTCAATATCCGCTACGGTTAGGGATGGCGCAGGAAGAACTGCGGAGCAAACTGGGTTTGAAAGCAGTGTTTTTCAATTTGCTGCTGGACGCGCAGAATCGTGTGCTGCATTCCAATGGGATTGCTTGTCTGGCGGAACATCAAATTCAATTTACGCCCGCGCAGCAGGATGCGATTCAGCGCCTGATGGGGATGATGCAAGCTGCGTCGTATACGCCACCCTCATTTGCGGAGGCGGCGCAGGTGGTGGGCGAAGATGTGTTGTACGCGCTGATTGATCTGGGCGAGATTGTGCAGGTGCAGCCGGATGTGATCTTTGCCGCCAGCGCGTATGCGGAGATGGTGGGCGAGGTGCTGCGGCTGATTGATGAACAGGGCAGCGTGGCAGCCAATGCGCTGCGCGACCATTTCCAGACGACGCGCAAATATGTGATTGGCTTGCTGGAATATCTGGATGGGCTGAACATCACTCGCCGTTCGGGGGATGTTCGGGTGCGGGGGACGCGCAAGCCTTAATGCGGATGAATCTCGGTTTCTTGCGTCTCGTCAATCGGGTTGCCGGGGGCGCGTTCGCGCCGGATGTGTGCGCCTAACTGACGTAATTTGGTTTCCACTTTCTCATAACCACGATCAATTTGCTGGATGTTGTGGATGCGCGTTTCACCTTTTGCGCCCAGCGCCGCCAATAAAATCGCCATACCTGCACGGATGTCCGGGCTGGTGATATAGGGTTGCCCGTGCAGGGTAGATGGCCCCTGTACGACCACGCGATGCGGGTCACAGAGGGTGATACGTGCGCCCATACGAACCAACTTATCGGTGAAGAAGAATCGGCTTTCGTACATCCAATCGTGAAAGACTACTGCCCCCGCGCTCTGTGTGGCGATGACCAGTGCGATACTCATCAAGTCTGGCGGAAAGGCCGGCCACGGCTGTGCTTTGATGATCGGCATGCGGTTGCCGAGGTCAGGGACGATGCTGAGGGGCTGAGTGGCGGGCACGAAGATGTCATCCCCACGTGTTTCCCAGACCACGCCGAGCCGTTGGAAGCTGATCTCGATCATGTCGAGGTATTGCGGGTCTGCTCCTGTGATGAGTAGTTCGCCGCCCGTCATAACCGCCGCGCCGATGAAGCTGCCGACTTCCATGTAGTCCGCGCCCACCCGCGCTTCTCCGCTGTGCAGGCGTTCAACACCTTCGATGATGATGCGGTTCGTGCCTGCGCCTTCGATCTTTGCGCCTAAGGCGTTGAGCATGTCGCACAGGTTCTGGATGTGCGGTTCGCAGGCTGCATTGCGAATGATGGTGCGCCCGTGCGCCAGTGATGCAGCCATCACCGCGTTCTCGGTGGCGGTTACACTGGCTTCGGTGAGCAGGATGTCCGTACCTGTCAGGTGTTTGGCCCGCATGATGAGCGCACCTTTTTCAAAGGTAATTTCTGCGCCCAACTTTTTCAGCGCCAGCACATGCGCGTCTAAGCGCCGTTCACCGATGCTATCCCCGCCGGGAACGGGCAACCGCACCTGACCGAAGCGTGCCAGCATCGGCCCCGCGAACACGATGCTGGCACGGATGCGGCCTGCCAGCGCAGGGTCAATATCGGTGGTCTGGATGTTCTTGGCGTGGATGCGGAGCGTATTCTCGGCTTCCCATGTGACGGACGCGCCCAGAGAACGCATGATGTCTAGCGTGGTACGCACATCCCCGATGTTGGGGACGTTGTGAAGCGTGATGGGTTCTTCGCTTAGTAGGCAGGCGGGAATCATTTTGATAGCCGCGTTTTTGTTGCCGCTGGCTTGAACCGTGCCAGAAAGGGGGTGACCGCCTTCGATGATGAATTGTTCCATAGTGCGTGTCACTTCAACTCTATTACAACGGGGTCGCCCGCCGCGAAATTGTGCTGTTTTGTGGCGTTGCCCTGATTGATGGCTACTTCGAGGAAGCCGTTGCTATCCACCAGCGCCAGCATTTCGCTACGGCCTGCTTCGCTATAGGTGCGGCGGATGCTGCCCACCCGCACATCTTTGACTTTCACGGTTGCCGTCGTGGGCATGATGATTTGGGTGGCTTCCCGCGCACCGAAACGGGGCGAGAGCAGCAGACGGTGGTTCTCAATCCACTTCAATTCGCCGATGGATGTGACCACATTGCCGAAGCGGTCACTGTGCAGCACATTGCCACTGATCTGCGTGTCGCTGGTGCGGATAGTTGGTAGCAGTTGCTTGTACAGGCGATCTACTAGCGGGCCGAGATTTTGTATTGCTACACCGGATGCGAGATGGGCCGCAGCCGGGGCGAAAATATCGCGCCCGTGAAAGGTGTAGCTCACCGAGGACTGTTGGTACATCAGATTGGTCAGTTCGACGATGGTGGGGCTAGCGAATTCGCTGAGTACATACGAGAGGATGCCATTGTCGGGCGCGACGAAGGTGTAATCGCCCACATAAGCCGCAATCGGCTTGCGCGTACCGCCTACGCCGGGATCAACGACGGCGACAAAGATCGTTCCGGGTGCGAAGTAGCGGTAGCTGTTGAACAGGACGAATGCGCCTTGCCGCACGTTCTGGGGCTGAATGTCGTGGGTGATGTCAACGAAGTCCACATCCGGTTTGATGCGCTTCATGACGGCTTTCATCACCCCTACATAAGCATCGGTTATTCCAAAATCGGTCAGCATCGCGATAGTAGCGGACATGCGGTTCTCCCCCGTTCGGAGTGTTATTGTAGCCGTTCATGGTAGGTTGACAACCCCATCGCTGCTGGCTACACTTATTCCAATAAGGAGAAACCGTCGTGCTGCACCATCATCATCCGAATATCAAACGCATTTTGGTGTCCGGCTGACGGCAGACTCATCTTGGATTTCGTCTACGTCCCCGCACCTTGCGGGGTTTTTGTTTTCTGAAGGGAGTGAGCGTATGCTGGCGGTCATTGACTATGGGGCGGGTAATTTACGCAGCGTACTCCATGCGCTCCATCATTTAGGTGTGCAGGACATTCAGATTGTGCGGGAACCGAAGGAACTGCGCGATGCTGACCGGATTATCCTGCCGGGGGTGGGCGCATTTGGCGCTGGAATGCAAAAGCTGCGCGAACAGGCACTGGTGCAACCGATTTGCGATGCAGTGGCGGCGGGCGTTCCTTATCTCGGCATTTGTCTGGGGATGCAATTCCTGTTCGAGTGGAGCGATGAAATGGGCAACCATGAAGGGCTGGGCATCCTGCCCGGTTCTGTGACGCGCTTTCCGCATAGCCCCGATTTGAAAGTGCCGCACATGGGCTGGAATCATCTACAAGTCCGCAAACCTTCCCCGCTACTGGACGGACTGGACGCGGAAAGCTATGCGTATTTCGTACATAGCTACTACTGCGTGCCGCAACAGGAATCGGATGTGATGATGACGGTGGATTACGGAATACCATTCACTGCGGGCGTTCAGCACGATCAAGTGTATGGCGTGCAGTTCCACCCGGAGAAAAGCCAGCGTACCGGCTTGCAAATCTTGTCGAACTTCATGAGGATTGAACGATGATTATCTATCCGGCGATTGATTTGCGCGGCGGGAAAGTGGTGCGCCTGAAAGAAGGTGATCCTAACCGACAGACAGTGTTCAGTGATGATCCTTTAGCGGCGGCGCGGCGCTGGATTGAGCAAGGCGCACAATGGCTGCACATGGTCAATCTGGATGGCGCGTTCGCCAGCGCGAATGATAACGGACGCATTCTGGAGGCGGTGAGCCAACTGGGTGTTCCTGTGCAATTTGGCGGCGGGCTGCGGCAGTTGAATGATATTGAACGGGCGATTCAGCAGGGCGCGACACGGGTGGTACTCGGTACAGCGGCGGTGCAGCAGCCGACGCTGGTGGCGGAAGCGGTTAAACGCTGGGGAGCGGAGCGCGTGTGTATCGCGCTGGACGCGCGGGACGGCAAAGTGACCACGCACGGTTGGCAAGAGGCCGCCAATGTGACTCCGTTTGAATTGGGTGTGCAGATGGCGGGGCTGGGCGTGCGGCATGCGTTGTATACGGATGTCAGCCGCGACGGCGGGTTGGCGGGTGTGAATCTGGAAAGCACGATTGAACTGGGGCGCAAAACGGGGTTGCAGGTGATCGCTTCCGGCGGTGTGTCGCAGGTGACGGAAATCGAGCAACTGGCGCAGAGTGGTGCGGTGGCGGGAGCGGTGATCGGCATGGCGCTGTACGAAGGGCGAATGAGCGTGGCGGAAGCGATACGGGCGGCTGGAGGGAATGATGCTGGCTAAACGGATTATCCCCTGTTTGGATGTGAAAGATGGGCGCGTGGTCAAAGGGGTGAACTT
>CAIVEA010000592.1 GCA_903904765.1 uncultured Chloroflexota bacterium | reverse complement strand
GTTCTTCCGGCGAATGCACGGCGGAGTGTTCGTTGGTCAGTTCAAAGCCCAGCATGCGGACAATCCGGTTGCCAATGCCATTCATCAGCCGGATAACCGGACGGAACAGCAGCAGAAACCACGTCACCGGACGCACCACCACCAGCGTGGTCGCCTCCGGGCGCTGTAGCGCGATGGATTTGGGGACGAGTTCGCCCATGACGATGTGCAGCAGCGTGACCAGCGCGAAGGCCAGCGCCACCGACAGGGTATGCAGCACAGTTTCGCGCATGGATTCCGGCAACAATACCATGAAGACCGGCTCAAACAAATGTGCGATGGCCGGTTCGCCCACCCATCCTAACGCGAGGCTGGCGAGGGTAATGCCCAGTTGCGTCGCGGCGATATAACTATCCAGATGTTCAATCGCTCGTTCGGCGGTTTTGGCGGCGCTATTGCCCTCGGCGGCCATCTGCGCGATGCGCGTGCGGCGCGCGCCCACCAGCGCGAACTCGGCTGCCACAAAAAAGCCGTTGGTGAACACCAGCGCGGCTACAGCCAGCAGCCCTAAGAAACTCTCCATGCCTATCTCGCTCCCGTCCTGTCTGTCAATCGCCCCTACTATAGCACGAATCCAGCCGCATTCGGGGGATGGCAATTGCGCGACGGGCATTCGGCCTGTAGGATGAACTTAACGAGTACCCAATTGCCGGAAGTGCCTGCCCATGAAAACCCTGCCCGATTTCAAACCCCTCCCCCGCGAATATGTCGAAAGCCTGCTGCGGCGCGTCCTCGCGCATGATGCCAAAGGCGAAATGACACACCTGCGCGAACTGCACGCCTATGAGGACGGACACTACCGCGTCATCTTCAGTCCCGCTTATTTTACGCTGACCACCGACCAGACTGAACCGAGCAAATCGCAATGGAATGGCTTGAAGAAAAAGCTGAAACGCCACGAGCCGCGCATCTTCATCTTCAAAGATCACGGCATGGTTCCCTACGGCGCAGAACGCTGCGGCTTCCTTGATTTTGGCTTCTTTGCGGAGTAATTCCTAAAAACACACACTTCGCAAGACGCGGTATAATCTCTCTATATGATGAGGTTGCGCTCCATCCCAAATTGCGTAACCTTCGCTGTTGTATAGAGGAGCTTTATGCAATGACCCCTTACCGTCTACCTAAATTCAAAGAACTTCCCCCGCCCGACCCGAACGAAGCCATCCTGATCGCCAGCGGCGATTTGCGCCTGTCCGCCAATCAAACCTGCTGGGCGGCGCAGGAAGAGATGGAAAAAACCATCGTGGCCGCCTTCAAAAAAGAAGGCATCACCGTCAAGCGCGGCCATGCCTATGATCCCGAACTCAAGCACGGGTTCATCTGGAATCAGCGCATGGGCATGGATGTGTTCAAGAACATCCACCCCAACGCCCGCCTGATCGTAGCGGAAGCTGTGTGGCAGTATAGCCATCATGTGCTGGCCGGCCTGCGTAACCATCGCGGCCCCATCCTGACCGTCGCCAACTGGAGTGGACAATGGCCGGGGCTGGTGGGCATGTTGAACCTGAACGGTTCACTGACCAAGATGGGCGTGAAATACAGCACCCTATGGAGCGAAGATTTCACCGACAAGTTCTTCATTAACGGCCTGCGCCAGTGGATTAAGACCGGCACGATTGTCCATGACCTCAGCCATGTGCGCGATCTGAACCCGCTGATGCTGCCCGCTGCCGAAGCGGCGCTCGGTCAATCGCTGGCAGCACAGCTTCAGCGCGAGAAGGCCATCCTCGGCATCTTCGATGAAGGCTGCATGGGCATGTACAACGCCATCATTGATGACGAAATGCTCAATCCGCTGGGTATCTATAAGGAACGCCTCAGCCAGTCGGCGCTGGTGGCTGCCATGAAGAACGTCACCAATGCCGAAGCCCGCCGCGTCCGCACATGGCTGGAAGCGCGTGGATTGAAGTTCATCACGGGCAAAGATGAGGCCAGCGAACTGACCGACGCGCAGATTCACGAACAGATGAAGATGTATATCGCGGCAGTGCGTATCGCCCACGAGTTCGGCTGTTCCGCCATCGGCATCCAGTACCAGCAGGGCTTGAAGGACATGGCTCCCGCTTCCGATCTGGTCGAAGGGCTGCTGAACAACGTCGAGCGCCCACCAGTCACGATGCCCGGTTCGCGCAAGGAACTGTTCGCAGGGCAGGCACTCCCGCACTTCAACGAAGTGGACGAAGGCGCGGCTGTGGATGCGCTGGTCACCAACCGCGTGTGCGTGGCAATGGGGCTAGACCCGGCCACCACGCTCCACGACCTGCGCTACGGGCAGCACTACAAGGGCAAGGGCGTGGATGATTTCGTCTGGGTCTTCTTGATCTCCGGCGCAGCGCCCGCCTCGCACTTCATTGACGGCTACGCAGGTGCGACCAGTGAACGGCAGGCCGCCATGTACTTCCGTCTGGGCGGCGGCACGCTGAAGGGCATCAGCAAACCGGGCGAAATCGTGTGGAGTCGTGTGTTCGTGATGGATGGCAAACTGCACTGCGACATGGGCCGCGCTTCGGTGGTGGAACTGCCGAAGGCCGAAACCGAACGCCGCTGGAAAGCGACTTCGCCCCAGTGGCCGATCATGCACGCTGTCCTGCACGGGGTCAGCCGCGATCAGATGATGGCGCGGCACAAGGCCAACCACCTGAACGTGTTCTATGGCGACTCGGCAGAATCGGCGGATAAGGCGCTGGCGGCGAAGGCCGCGATGCTGACCGCGCTGGGCATCGAAGTGCATCTGTGCGGTGATGTGAAACTGTAGACCGCGCCCCTTAATCCCCTCTCCGTGCGGAGAGGGGATGGTTGCATAACGGGGTGATATTGAATCCTGAACTCACCCCCACCTATAGTCGTTCATTTTTGAAAGAAGGTTTTGATGCTCACCACCCGCCTGCTCCACCCCGAAATTCTGGAGGCGCTGGCCTGCTCCGGTCACGGCGGCAAGGTCTTGATCGCCGATGGCAATTACCCGTTCAGCACCCGCGCCAACCCCGCCGCCAAACGTGTGTACCTGAACTTCGCCCCCGGCAAGCTGAACGCTGTCGAGGTGCTGGAAGTGCTGGCCTCGTACATTCCGGTTGAATCGGCGGATGTAATGACCCCCGACGCGGGCGATGAACCGCCTATCTTCGCAGAGTTCCGGCGCTGCCTGCCGGGGACGGAATTGAAGAAGTGCGGGCGCTTCGCCTTCTACGATCTGGCGAAAGACCCGGAATGCGCCCTTGTAATTGCCACTGGCGAACAGCGCATCTACGCCAACATTCTGCTCACTATTGGCGTTGTGCCGCCGCCGAAATAACGGCACACCTTCACCCCTATCATCTTTCAGGGGCGGATTCTTTCGTAGGGGCGTGCAGTGGCACTTCCGCCTGTAGCAAAACTCAAGCGGACAACACAAGTGTTGTCCCTACGAAAGATGGCGTATTTCCCGTTCGCCTCCCTCCCAACTACTCCTTAACAGTGGGGAGGGAAACAGGGCGAAGGTTTATCGCCACATTTCCAAATGCATTTTGCACGACTGCCCCCTTGTCAGCATCCGGCACAGTCGTTAGACTCCGCCACATGAACATCAATTCGATTTTTGCGGTTCTATACGTCGTTAGCGCCCTCTTGCTCACGGTGTATGCCCTGAGTTCACTGGTGCTGCTGGTTGAATACCTGCTCTACGGACGACGCGACCTGCCCACCCCGACGGTGACGGTATGGCCTAGCGTTGTCGTCCAACTTCCCATTTATAACGAACGACATGTCGTGGAACGACTATTGACCGCTGTGGCAGCATTGGATTACTCGCCTGACCACCTGAGTGTGCAACTGCTGGACGACTCGACGGACGACACCAGCGAACGGGCAGCGGAGGTGGTGGCGCGTCTCCGTGCAGGCGGCCTCGACATTCAGCACATCCAACGCACGGAACGCAGCGGCTATAAAGCCGGGGCGCTGGCCTACGCGCTGGAACAAACCCGCGCCGAACTGGTCGTCGTACTGGATGCCGATTTTGTCCCCGCGCCGGATTTCCTGCGGCGCACCGTTCCCCATCTGGTCGCCGACCCCGGCCTCGGCATGGTGCAGACGCGATGGGGGCATCTGAATCCGTTCAACAACTGGCTCACGCAAGGGCAAACGCTGGCGCTGGATGGGCATTTCGTGGTCGAGCAAACCGCCCGCAGCCGCGCTGGTTGGCTGATGACCTTCAACGGGTCGGGCGGAATCTGGCGCGCACAGGCCATCCGCGAGGCGGGCGGTTGGCGCGATGCCACACTGACCGAAGACCTAGACCTGAGCTACCGGGCGCAGTTGGCGGGCTGGCGCTTCCTGTATTTGAAAGATGTGGTTGTACCGGGTGAATTGCCACCGCAGATGGCCGCCTACAAGCAGCAGCAAGCACGGTGGGCGAAAGGCAGTACCCAGTGCTTGACCTACATCCTGCCCCCGCTGTGGCGTTCACGCTTCTCGCTGCCGCAGCGCGTGATGGCAACACTGCACCTGTGCCAGTATTTCCCGCATCCCTTCATGCTCATCCTGCTCCTGCTCACGCCGCCGTTATTACTCACGCACACCCTTCAACGGATGCCGCTGGGGTTGCTTGGTCTGGCGGGGTTGTGGCCGCCGCTGGTGTATCTGGTCAGCCAGCGCACCCTGTATACGGATTGGGCGCGGCGCTTGTTGGCCTTTCCGGTGCTGCTGGCGCTGGGGACGGGCGTGGCGTGGAACAATACGCAGGCCGTCATCAGCGGCTTAATCGGGCGCGGCGGCGAATTTCAGCGCACGCCTAAGTTCGGCAGCGCATGGCAGAACAGCCGCTACGCGCTGCGGCATGATCCGAGCGTGTGGGTAGAAATCGGCCTTTCGGTCTACGCGCTGTGGGGAATGACCGTCGCGCTGCGCTTGAGTCCGACGCTTGCACCCTATCTGGCGCTGTACGGGTTCGCGTTCGGCTGGGTGGCGTTCCGGGGCATCTATGACCGCTGGCTGCTGGCGCGGGGCGCTAAGGCGAACGCCGCCGCAGCGCACGCCCGGTCTTGAGCAGCGCACGTCCCACTGTTTTGCGAAACCCGCGTGAGACGGCTTGCAACGCCCGCGCCAGCGGTTCGGGCGGCGGCGGTTGGTAGATCGGATACGGTTCGAGTCCCCGCGAGAGGAGGATTTCGTTGGCGGCGGCAATGGCGGTCGTGGCAGAACGCTCCATCCAGAAGGACGGCGAATCGTAGCCAATCCAATCGCCACAGGCCAGCACATCCAGCCAAGGGGTTTGCAGGTGCAAGCAATCGGCAGTCGGCACGCGGAATCGCGTCTGGACGCGGCTGTTACGGCGCACCGACCCATGCAGGAAGTGACCGCGCACTTCGGGGAACGCCCGCTGCACCTCATCCACGCAGCGGATGAGCAGCACGTTATCCGGCTGGTTTTCCAACCACTCGTCACGGGCATACAGATGGAGTTCGATGGCGCTGCCGCCCGTTTGCGCGTGCCAGTCGCGGAACTCCGCGAACAAGCGATGCAACCAGAAAAAGTTGTCTGGCAAAAAATCGCCCGTCAGCATCCCCCCCGCTGTGCCGGGGCGCGGCGCTGCCGAGAACCACAGCCGCACCGTCGCATTCCGTACCGCACCGGGAAAGCGAATCGCCCGCGCCGCCTGCGCCGTGTCCGGGCTATCCAGCAGCAGGCGTGCCGCGCCGGGGGCATGGGTGGCGAGGATGATCTGTGCCGCCTCTGCCGAACGCCGTCCGCCCCGCGTCGAATCCTCGGCGACCACGCGCCAGCCACCCTCCGGCAGGCGTTCGAGGCGCTGCGCTTCTGCGCCCATCAGCACCAGCCCGCCGCCGTCACGGATGCGGTCAATCAGCGGTTGAATCACGCAGTCATGCGCGTTAGACGGAAAAAAGTGCATCGCCCACGAGTCGCGGCGCAGCATGGTGTAAAAACGCAGCGCGGCAATCGTCCCCGTGAGCGTGATGTCCTCTGGCGGGGCGGCCAGTAAGTTAATCGCCAGCCCCTCGAAGGTCGCCCGCAGGTTGGGTGTCCAGCCGCGAAAGTAGTCGTCCAGCAGCAGACCATCCAGCGCGACTTCTTCGTGCAGCGGGTCGAGGCCGAGCGTCCACAGCAGGCTGAACAGGAAACCGGGTAGCGACAGGAAATCCCAAGGGGTGATCGCCCGCCAGAAACGGGGTCGAAAGAGCAAACTGAGGTAATGGAAGGGCGCGGGAATCCAGCCGCCGCGCACCAGTTGGCCGGCTTCCACCACCCGCACCTGCCGTCCCCAACGGTTAATCCACTCCTCGCCCGCCGATGGTTGCAAGCGCGTATCCGTGAAGCGTTCCAGTGTGGCACGCAGGTTGCCGTAGCCGCCCCATACGCCGTGTACGCCATGTTCGCTAGGGAAGTGCCACACGCGCCCCGCGTGTTCCACCTCGTCGGGGTCGCCGCCGGACAGCCGTCCGCCCGGCCACACGCGATCCGCATCCATCACAATCGTGGGCACGCCGCGCTCAATCAAATGCACAGCGGCGGTTAGGCCAGCCAGCCCACCGCCGATGACAATCACAGGCAAATCGTTATCAATGGATGGTTGCATAGAAGGCGCTACAACAATGGCGAGCGATCCATATCATCATATTCGCAGGCCACTTCGCGCCACGCCCGCCCGATGCGCCGCATCCCTTCCTCAAGATCCATCGGCTTCTGCTGGGCGAAGTTGATGCGAAACTTGTGGCTGCCCCCGCCATTGGGATAGAATAGCGAACCAATGGCATAGGCCGCGCCCATGTGAACGGAAGTAATATACACCTCGGCAGCCGAAGGGCCATTCTTGGGGAACTGCGCCCACAGGTACAGCCCGCCCTGCGGGATGTTCCAGCGCGTGCCGGGGGGCAGATATTTGGCGGCGGCGGTCAGCGCCACATCACGGCGGCGGCGCAGTTCACGGTTGTTGCGCTCCAATTGCTGCGACAACATCCCGCGTTCCAGTAGCAGGTGCATGGAGCGCTGGTTCAAGCTGGGCGTAGAAATATCCGCCGCCTGCTTCACCCGTACCAACCGATCGTAATGGCGGTTGTCAGAGATCAAATATCCAATACGCAAACCGGGAACCATCATCTTCGTAAAACCACTGGCGTGAATCACGATTCCGGTTTCGTCCAGCGCCTTCAGCGGTGGCAACGACTCGCCTTCAAAGCGCAATTCGTGGTACACGCCATCTTCCAGCACCGGAATTTGATAATCGTTGGCAAGGTTCAAAAGCTGGCGGCGGCGGTGCAGCGGCATCACCACGCCGGAGGGGTTCTGGAAAGTGGGCATAACGTAGATCAGCTTGGGGCGGTTGTCGAGGATGTAGTTTTCCAGCATATCGAGCCGGATGCCATTCTCGTCCACATCAATCCCGTGAATTTGCACGCGGCGTGCGCGAACAATATCAATCATGCCCAGATAGGTTGGGTTCTCGCTCACCAGCAGATCGCCTTCGGAGAGTAACGCCTGTACCACCAGATCAAGTGCCTGTTGCGTCCCACCCGTAATCAACACCTGATCGGGATGACACAAAATGCCGAGGGCGCTGACGTAATCGCGCACCGCCGCCCGCAGCGGTGCGAAGCCTTCCGTCACCTCGTAGCCCAGCGCCTTGCCACCATCCCGATCCATAACGGTATTCAGTGCATCTCGCACTTGCTGCATCGGAAAAAAATCGTTGGGCGGCGCACCCTGCGCGAAGCTGATAATCCCCGGCTTGCGCGACATGCTCATCATCTCGCGGATGGAGCGATCCGGCGTGGTGGGCGACTCCGGCGGCGTGTGGTGCGTCACCATACTCGTGCCGTTGGCGCTGAGGGTGGCGCTGGTCGGCACGCTGGAGGGGTTAGTTTCCCCGGCGATAAATGTGCCGCGTCCAGCATGGGCGCTCAGGAAACCTTCGGCACGCAATTCGGCATAGGCATTGACCACGCTGATGCGGCTGATGTTCAACTGTTGCGCCAGATCGCGGCTGGCAGGCAAGCGCGTGCCGGGGGGCAGGCTGCCGCTTTCGATCTGGGTGCGAACGTGCCGAATCAACTGTCTGTAAATCGGTTCTTCGCCATCTCGATCCAGCGAAATAGCCAACTTGGAGGGGTTGAGCATGAGTGAGCTTCCAGAACTAACCAATACATTACAGAAACAAGAAAAAAACAGAGCCGAGTCGTTATACACGGCAAAAAGACTGTGAGGAAAGGGGTGTATCATCCAGCGGATACAGAACCACTATTCCAAAATTATACCATACCAGTCCATTATGGCATGCGTAGATTCTTAGAGTTTACGCTCATCAGCTTGCGATTTCCCTACGCTTACGTTCTCTCACTAACCGCTTGAAGCACCCCCACCCCCACTGTAAAATAGCAGTAGCGTGAATTATGAATAAGGCACCCTCACCTGTCCGTATGCAAAGGTGAGGTTTTCTATCATGCGCGTTAAACTAGTGTTTTGAACCACCTTTACCGGATAGGATGTTTGACATGTCTTCACGTTTTGATACTCGCATCAACCGCCAGAACACAGGCTCGATTAAATGGGATTTGTTCGGCGAAGATGTCCTGCCACTGTGGGTGGCGGATATGGATTTCGAGTCGCCGGAGCCGCTGTTGCGTGCCCTGCACCGCCGCGTAGATCATGGCGTGTTCGGCTACCAGTTCGGCGCACCGTCTCTGGCGGAAGTGCTGACACAGCGCATGGAAAGCCGCTACGGATGGACGATTCAGCCGCAGGATGTAATTTTCCTCCCCAATCTGGTCAGCGCACTCAACTTCTCGTGCTTGGCCTTTGCTGGCGCTGACGACGGCGTGCTGATGCAAACTCCGGTGTACCCACCCTTCCTAAGCGCCCCCATCAACGCTGGACGGCAGGTGGTTACGAGCGAATTGTTGGTGCGGCAGCAGGGGAACTTGTTGCGCTACGAAATTGACTTTGATGCCTTCGAGGCAGCCATCACCCCGCAAACCCGCGCTTTCATCCTGTGCAACCCGCATAATCCAGTGGGGAGGGTGTGGACGCGCTCCGAATTGCAGCGCATGGCGGACATTTGCCTGCGCCATAAATTGACCATCATCTCGGACGAAATTCACTGCGATCTGCTGCTGGATAAAGTACAGCACATCCCCATCGCATCGCTCTCGCCAGAAGTGGCTGCCATCACCATCACGCTAATGGCTCCTAGCAAGACCTTCAACGTTCCCACTCTCGGATTGGGCTTCGCCGTCGCCCAGAACAAAGAGCTGCGTGATCGCTTCGAAAAGGTGACGAACGGCTTCCTACCGCACCCCGGCGCGATGGGCGTCACCGCCGCCACCGCCGCCTACACCGAATGTCAGGCATGGTTGGATGAACTGCTACCCTATCTGAAAAACAACCGCGAAACCTTGATTGATTTCGCCACCGAGAATTTCCCGTCAGAAGTGCGACTCACCCGCCCGGAAGGAACCTATCTGGCGTGGCTCGACCTGCGCGGCCTGAACCTGCCGCAAGCACCCTCCAAATTCCTGCTAGAGAAGGCCAAAGTGGGGTTGAACGATGGTGCGGACTTCGGGGAAGCGGGCAAGGGTTTCGTGCGGATGAACCTCGGCACATCACGCTCGCAGTTGATCGAGGCGCTGGAACGGATGCAGGCCGCATTTGCCGCGCTCTGAAATCCGCATTTTGCGCTACAATCGTCCCCCACCGCTTCTGAACAGCGGGATATGGGGGGCAGTTATAAGGTGATTGGCGGGGAATGGACAGCCTTTCCGAACAGGCGCTTCTGGATGAGCTACATGCCCTGATCCGGTTTCTGTATCGTCCGGCGCTGGCGGCTAAGATTCTGACGGCCTTCGGCGAAAGCCTAGCCGCGAAAAGTGATGCCGCCGAACGGCTGACCATCCTCCGGCACTGGTTGGATTTCTATCAGGCGCATAAGTACCGCAAGCTGATGCGCCGCCGCCGCGCCACCGATGCCGAACGCATGTCCCCCTGCTCGGCCTGCGGGTATCCCATCTCGCAGCGCCATCACCTGTGGGATATTGCAACGCATGGCGAAAACCCGGTCACGGTGCAGTTATGTCCCAACTGCCACGAACTGCACCATTTGCTGTACAATGCCCTCGCCCGTGACTCGGCCTACAGCCGTAAGCTGGTGCGGCACATGCTGGACTCCGGCAAAGTCGCGCCGGCCACGATGGAAGCTATCATCGGTTGGCTGCGGGCGATACTGGCGTATGAAGCGGAAAATGGCTGGCTAGAACCCTACCGCCTGACCGCCGAATGGTTTGCGGCACAAATTGGCTGGCCTGCCGCCCAGTCGTAACGCATTCTCGCTACTGTTCGATCTTGGAGGAAAGCGCACCCATGCCCAATTCGCCCACCCGCACCGACCTGCTCATCCAGCAGGAACACGACACCATTGTGCAAACCTATAAACGCGCACCGTTCGTCTTGACGGGTGGCGAGGGCGCGACGGTCTTTGACGCAGAAGGTCGTTCATATACCGACTGGGTGGCGGGCATCGCCGTGAACGCGCTCGGCTATGGCGACCCCGGCTTACAGCAGGCCATCCAGACCGCCGCCACCGGACTGATTCACACCAGCAACCTGTATTACACAGAACCGGGCATCGAACTGGCGGCGCAACTGGTGGAAAAGTCGTTCGCGGATAAGGTGTTCTTCACCAACAGCGGCGCGGAAGCCAACGAAGGGGCGCTCAAGTTCGCCCGCAAGGTGGCCTACGAAAAAGGGCTGACCGACAAAACCGAAGTCGTATGCTTCGATGGCGCATTTCACGGGCGCACGCTGGGCGCACTGTCGCTCACACCTAAAGAGAAATATCAAAAACCGTTCCACCCGCTAATGCCCGGTGTGATAGTGGCGAATTACAACGACCTCGCCAGCGCACAGGCCACCATCACCGACAAGACCGCCGCCGTGATCGTGGAACCGGTGCAGGGCGAGGGCGGCATCCACAGCGCCACGCCGGAATTTCTGCGTGGGCTGCGCGACCTGTG
>CAIVEA010000591.1 GCA_903904765.1 uncultured Chloroflexota bacterium | reverse complement strand
GGCGACGACCCGCTGTACGTGCAATATCACGATACCGAATGGGGTGTCCCCTGTTACGACGATCAACGTTTTTTCGAGATGCTAATTCTGGAAGGGGTACAGGCCGGATTGAGTTGGATTACCGTGCTGCGGAAACGCGAGAACTACCGCGCCGCCTATGACGGCTTCGATGCCGAGCGCATCGCCCGTTACGACGAGGCCAAGCTCAACGCGCTGCTGGCGAACCCCGGCATCATCCGCAATCGGCTGAAGGTGCAAGCTTCCGTGACCAATGCACGGGCGTATCTGGCGGTCAAAGAGCAGTTCGGCTCGTTCAGCGATTATTTGTGGCAGTTCGTGAACGGCGCGCCCATCGTCAACCACTGGAGCAGCCTGCGCGAAATCCCCGCCGAAACCCGCGAGTCGCAGGCCATGAGCAAGGATATGCTGAAGCGCGGCTTCAAATTCGTCGGCTCGACCATTTGTTACGCGCACATGCAGTCTACGGGCATGGTGAACGATCATGTGACGGGCTGTTTCCGCCACGCCGAAGTGCAACAGTTGCCCAAAGGATGACCCGCAATGTGCGCCAAAATCGCTATGGACTTCGGCACGACCAACAGTGTGGTCGCGGCATGGAATGAGCAGACCAATGCGCCGGATGTCCTCGCCCTGTCGGGGCTGACCTCCACCACCGCCGATGGCGTGATGCCGCTGATCCCCTCGCTGTTGTACGTTCACGACGGGCAGGCGGGACAGTTCACGCTGGGCGAGGCCGTGCGTGAGGCGCGGCTAGATACTCGCGCCGATAACCGCCTATTCCGCAACTTCAAGCGCGGCATTGTGGCGCTGCCCGCGCCCGAACCGCGTCATATTGACGGGGCACTATGGGCCGATCAGGATGTGGGCAGCCGTTTTGTGCGGCATGTGTTAGCGTCGCTGCCCTATGCGGAGCGCGATATCGAACAGTTGGTGCTGACCACGCCTGTCGCCTCGTTCGAGCATTATCTGACGTGGCTGACAGGCGTGATTGACCACATCCCGCCGGAGAAGGTGCGGATTGTGGACGAATCCACTGCCGCCGCGCTGGGCTACCGCGTGACCGAAGCGGGCGCGATTGTGCTGGTGTTCGACTTTGGCGGCGGCACGCTCGATCTGTCGCTGGTGCAACTGCCGGAAAAGCGCGAGAACACGGGCGGCTTCCTGAACCGGTTGCGCGGCAAGGCGCAGGCGCAGGCCGCGAAGGTGATCGCCAAAGCGGGGCGCGTGATCGGCGGCAGCGATATTGACCAGTGGCTGCTGGCGGCGGTGCTGCGGCGCAGCGGCGTGAGCATCTCCGAACTGGGGGCGCACTATACCGCCCTGCTCACCGCCTGCGAGAACGCCAAAATTGCGCTCTCTACGGCTGAGTCGGTGGACATCCACTTTCAGACCGACACCCGTCCGGTGACGCTGCCGTTCAGCCGCGCCGAATTGGAGCAGGTGCTGGCGGACAACGGCTTCTATGACAGCCTGCGCCATGTGGTAGATAAGGTGATGCACATCGCCCAGCGGCGCGGCATCTTCCGCGAGGATATACGCTATGTGCTGCTGGTGGGCGGTGTGTCGCTCATCCCATCGGTGCAGCGCCACCTGCGCGAGTATTTTTCGGGCATGGCAGTGCGGGCGGATAAGCCGTTTACTGCGGTGGTGGAAGGGGCGCTGCAAGTGGCGGCGGGCTACGGGCTGGAGGATTATCTGGCGCACAGCTACGGCCTGCGCCATCTCGACCCCGCCAGCGGGCAGCACCGCTACGACGAGATCATCCCGGCGGGCAGCGCCTATCCCACCGCACAGCCCGTCGAAGTGCTGCTGGGCGCGGCACATGCCGACCAGAGCGCCATCGAGTTCCTGATTGCCGAGATGGACAGCGACTCGTTCTCGATGCTGGAAGTGCAGTACGAGGACGGGCAGGCCGTTTTTGTGGCGCAGGCGCAGAGCAGCGAACAGCAGATCATTCCCGTCAATAGCGAACAGGCCGCCGCGCTGCTGGCGCGGTTGCTGCCGCCCGGTCAGCCGGGGGAAGATCGCGTGAAGGCGGTGTTTCAGGTGAACGAACGTCGTCAGTTGGAGTTGAGCGTATTTGACCTGAAAACGGGCAAGACCCTGATTGACAGCGCCGCGCTCGCCACGCTGCGATAGTGTGATAGATACACGAATTAACCTCACCCCTCTTATCCCCTCTCCGCAGCGGAGGGGGAAGCTAAGCACAGTGCAGCGGGCTGAGGTTTGTACAGGATACCCGCCATGAATCATTCCCCGATTACAGGCCGTGAACCGCGTCTATCGTCCACCTACACGCTGAAGGGCAAGCGTTTGCTGCCCCTCAAGCGGCTGGCGAGTATGCTGGAGGTGATGCCCCCCGGCACGGTTTCGCTGGAGGTGGCGGCAGAGGCGTTACGCAGCGAAGCCTTCTACGTGCGTTATGCCGCCGCCCGCATCCTGAACCAGCGCGGTGACCGGGCGGCGCGGCTGGTGATGCAGGAGGCGCTCAACAAGGGCAGCGCCCCCACCCGCGCTTCGGTTGCCCGTCAGTTGTACGGCTTCTCGTGGTTCGCCATCGAGCCGATGATTCAGCAGGCGCTGGGCGATAGCGATGTGCGCGTGCGCGAAAATGTGATGTATGCGCTGTGCGATGCCCACGAGTTGAGCGCGTATCAACTGCTGGCACGGGTGCTGAAGGCCGAAGCCGACAGCGTGCGCGCCGCCGCCGCGTGGGGGCTGCGCGATTGCCACGACCCGGCCTCCATCCCCGTTTTCGAGGGGATTTTGCTGGCGGATGACCCGGAAGTGCGGATACAGGCGCTGGAAATACTCGGCACGAACGCGCTGCCACAGGCGCTCCCGCTGATTCGCGCCTGCCTGCACGACTCCGATGCCGAGGTACAGTACGCGGCGACGCTCAGTTTGCTGGAGATCGTGGGTGAGGCGTGTCTGGCGGAACTGGCAACCCTCATCCAGCAGCAGGCCGGACAGACGCGGCAAGCGGTGCTGCGCGGCCTGTTCCACGCCACCAATTACCTGAAGCTGAATCTGGTCGGTCATGCGGCGGGTGAGAGCTTGCTGGCGGCGCTGGAAACGGCGCTGACCGATCCGCTGCCCGCCGTGCGCGAAGCCGCCCTCTGGCCGCTGGCGTGGCTGCCCATCCCCCGCGCCGCCGATAGCCTGCAAGCCGCCTATCAGCGCGAGACCAGCGCCGATGTACAGGCGCAGTTCGTCAAAATCACCGCCAGCTTGGGTTCGTCCGCCGCATCTGTCATCCAGCAGGCCGCGCTTCACAGCGAACACGCGCTGGTGAGGGAGGCAGCTGAACAGGCTATCATCATGGTGCGAGAGTAATCCGCAACTTGAGGATGCCGCCATGACCATTCATCTGCGCGAAGTCCGGCGCACCGTGCCGCTGGACTCGCAGGCCGGAGCATACCCGTTCACCGTGCCGGCCATCCGTGCGCTGGATACGCTGCATTTCGAGACTCCGGTCACGTTTCTGGTGGGCGAGAACGGCAGCGGCAAATCTACGCTGCTGGAGGCGCTGGCGGCGGCGACTCGCTTGCCCGTAGCCGGCGCTCAGGAGATGGGCGTGGACGACTCGCTGGCGGCGGCGCGGCGGTTGGCGGGTTGCCTGAAGCTGTCGTGGAGCAAGCAAACGCGGCGCGGGCTGTTCCTGCGCGCCGAGGATTTCTTCGGCTATGCGCGGCGGCTGAGCGCCATCCGTGCGGGGCTGGAAGCCGATCTGCGGGCGGTGGATGAGGAATACGCCGATCGTTCGGACTATGCCCGCAGCCTCGCCAAACTGCCTTTCGCCAGCGAACTTCACGCGCTAAAGGAGCAGTATCAGGGCGATCTCGACCACCGTTCGCACGGCGAGAGTTTCTTCAGTTTCTTTCAGGCGCGGTTCGTGCCGGACGGCCTGTACCTGCTGGACGAACCGGAAGCGCCGCTATCCCCCCTGCGGCAGATGGCGTTCCTGTCGCTCATGAAGCCGCTGGTGGAGGGGCAGCGGGCGCAATTCATCATCGCCACCCACTCCCCGATTTTGATGGCTTACCCCGGCGCAACCATCCTCAACTTCGACACGCAGCCCATCGCCCCTGTCGCCTATAACGATCTGGAACACGTCCGCCTGACCCGCGATTTCCTGCGCGACCCCGAGTCGTTCCTGCGGCATCTGTAGGGGGTGAAGGTTCAATCGCTTGTGGCTCTGGTCGCGTTCAGCGCCAGCAGCCGCCGCAGCAGGGCTTCTTCGCCGTCGGGCGTGCGTAACCCGTCCGCCAGATCGTCCCAACCATAGGCCGCCAGCACCGCCCGATCGAGCGCGTCGTGCAGTTCCCGCAGGCGCGGCGCGAAATCGCGGGCGGATTTGGGGATGCGTTCGCTGCTATCCGCCTCCCCGCGCAGGGCGGCCAGCGCGTTATACAGGTTGGTCAGGGTGCGTTCGCGCAGCGCGGGGCTGTCCGCCGTCGCGCCCAGTTCCGCCAGTTCGGGCGGGTGCTGCCACGCGCTGCGTTCGGCATGGAGGGCGGCGGCGGCGGCGCTGATGGCGGCGTAGGCCGGGTGCGCCGTGTCCTCGTGACCGGGGGGATAAGGGAAGGGGAAGGTTTCAAAGGTGGTGGTGGGCGTGTAGCGGGGACGATCTTCCAGCGATGTTCCCAAGCGCAGCGACCAGCGTTCGTGCAGGGTGCTGTGCAGCACGCCGAAGAAGTAATCATCGGCACGGGCGAAGATATAGAGTGCATTATCTGGAATAACGCCTGTATTCAACCAAGTAAAAAGACGATGTTTCGCAACTCTTGGCGTAACTATGAATCTCTCCAAAGTTACCAATGCGCGACGCATGTTCGGGATAATTTCGCCATGCTGCCACCATTTCTCTCGGCGGTGCTGGCGATTGTTGTTATCTCGAAGTGGTTTTACATAGGTTTTTACATGTTCAAATGGAAGCTCATATTGTTTCGCTTCAGATTCAGACATGTCAAAAAAATCAATGACCCACATGTTACTTGGACGCT
>CAIVEA010000590.1 GCA_903904765.1 uncultured Chloroflexota bacterium | reverse complement strand
TGCATAACGCTGTTGCCCGTTTTTCGATGCCGCCTTCTGAACCACGTCATCAATTGTAAGCGGAATCTGCGGATTTTGTATGTGAATATTTGGTAACATTTCTTGCAGATGTTTATATTGAATTTCTTGTATTGTACCTTGAAAAGGGGGCTTTCCAACCAGCATGTGGTATAGAATAAGTCCAAGACTGTAAATATCACTGTGTACCGTGACGGGTTCTTGCCGAATTTGCTCAGGAGACTGGTAGGCGATGTGTGCGGGTTGACTATCGTTCACCGCATTTTGTCCCATACTGTCGCTAGTCGTGTTCCTCGAAATGCTGAAATCGGTCAGGTAGGCGTTACCCCGTTCGTCCAGCAGGATATTCGAGGGCTTGAGGTTGCGGTGAATCATGCCCAAGCGGTGGACAGCGGTTAGCGCATCCCCGATCTGGTCGAGCATATTGGCGGTGGGGATGATCTTCACCTTCCCATTGTTGGTTATCAGTTCCGCCAGACTGCCCGCACGTAGCAAGCGCATGACGACATAGAGATGCCGGTCGTCGCACCAGTGGTCGTAAATGGGGACAATATTGGGGTGGTGCAGGTCGGTCAGCAATCCTACCATCACCTGAAAGCGCCGGACGAATTCTCCGTTTACCTCACCTTCGAGGGGCAGCACTTTAATGGCGATTTCGCGCCCTAGCGCCGGTTGCATCGCCCGGTAGACGTTGCCATCTCCCAATCGCTCCCCGAAATGGTAGCCGTTGAGGGTGCTGTTGGTTAGCCGCATGGTGGTGGGCAAGAGGTTGTCGGTAGGGGTAGTGCGTGAGGCTTTTTCGATCAACTTGATCGTGACGGCGTGCTTGTTGAGCCGCGCCTTGATTGTGTTCATCAGTTCATCGTAGGTGAACGGCTTGGTCAGGTAATCGTCTGCACCCAGATTCATCCCCAACCGGACGGATTCTTTATCCGTCAGCGCCGACAGGAACATGAACGGGATCATGGCGGTGGTCGTGTTGGATTGGAGCTTACGCAGCACTTCGTAACCCGTGATGCCCGGCATCATGATGTCGCAAATAATCATATCCGGCAAATGGGCGTTGGCCTGTGCGATGCCTTCTTGCCCGTTCGGTGCGGTGAGGGCTTCATAATTGCCTAATACCAACCACTCGCCGATCTCGTGAAGAATGACCGGATCATCTTCGATAACTAGAATCTTCATCCCGCAGGTGTCCAGTGAATGCTAAGTTGAGTGTGCGGTGTTGCGAGCCGCTTTACGAAAATCGGTTGCAAAGGTGTTGATGTCGGCATAACGCTGCTGCCAATCTTTGGCAGTTGCGATTTGCAGCACGTCGTCAACTGCCGATGGGATATCCGAACGCAGATGGGAAATCAACGGCATGGGTTGATGGAGATGCTGCATGATGATCTCCGCAATTGTACCCATATAGGGCAGCGTGCCGATGAGCATTTCATAAATGGTGATGCCCAGACTATAAATATCGCTTTGGGCCGACAGCGGTTCCATGCGGATTTGTTCTGGCGACAGGTAAGCGGGCGTGCCGACGGTCTGACTGGAATCGGTGAAGTACAGGGTGCTGGATGGTTCGTGCGAGAAGAACTCGGTCTGGATGTCTAGCAGGCCAGTTCCTTCTGAAACTTGGCTCAGGCCGGATACCAGATTCTTGGCGAGGCCAAAATCGCTGATGTAAGCGTTGTTGCGTTCATCCAGCAGGATGTTATCGGGCTTCATGTCGCGGTGAACGATGCCGACGGCATGGGCTACCGAGAGCGCATCCGCGATTTGGCTGACGAGGTACATTGTGGGGCGCAATTCCCACGCGCCGCGCTCCTGTAGGATGTAACGCAGGCTGCCACCGCGCAGCAAGCGCATGACGATAAACACGCCGGTTTCATCGCTCCAGTAGTCGTACAAGGGGATGATGTGTGGGTGTTCCAACCGTGCGACCAGCTCCGCTTCAGTTTGGAAACGCAGGACGAACTCGGTGTTATGGGCGTATTTGTCGCGCAGGACTTTGATCGCCACTTCACGCCCGATGGCGGGTTGATAGGCTTTGTACACCGTTCCCGCGCCGCCTTCACCGATTTTCTCCCAGAACTGGTATCCCCGGATGACAGCTCCAGTCAGGGATTGTGGATTGGGGGCGGGCGTGGAAGGTTGCGAGTCGGTGGGGGCGGTGAGTTTCTGCGCTACGGCGGTGTGTTTGGACAGGCGCGATTGGACTGCGCCGAGGAGTTCGCTATTGGTAAAGGGTTTGGTCAGGTAATCATCTGCGCCCAGATTCATGCCCTGCCGTACCGATTGCCGATCGGCCAGTGCCGACATGAAAATGAAAGGAATCATCGAGGTGCTGGGATTAGATTGCAGGTGTTGAAGCACCTGATAGCCATCCATTTCCGGCATCATGATGTCACTGATAATCAAGTCTGGCAGGACGGAGAGTACCAGTTCGATACCTTCTCGCCCGTTGGAAGCGCCATAGGTTTCGTAGCCTTCAAACATGAGCCAGTCCAGCACCGCTTCCTGAATAACAGGGTCGTCTTCAATGATGACGATTTTCATGCGGTCATCCAATCTTAATGTAGGTTGTAGGGCAGATAGACGGTGAACCGTGTTCCACGATTCATTTCACTCTCGACGGTGATCGAACCCCCGTGCAGGTCAATGGCCTGTTTAGCGATGGATAAACCGAGGCCCGTGCCTTTCATACTGCGGACATTGGATGCCCGGTGGAACGGCTCAAACAGATGCGACAGTGAGTCTTCCGGGATGCCAATGCCCTGATCTTCGACCATGAGCGCCAGATAATCTGGTTGTCCCGATAGGGTGATCGAAATTTGCGTCTGCGCGGGTGAATATTTGATGGCGTTGGAAATCAGGTTCGCAATGATGTGTCGCAAGAGCTTGGGGTCGCCCATCATGACGGTGTTCATGGTGCTATGGAATGCGAACAGGTGTGCATCATGGTCAATCAACCGGAATTCTTCGATGATCGGCTCAATAAAGGCGGTTAGGTCAACCTGTTCGGCGTTCAGTTCGAGGTGTCCACCTTCAATTTCAGCCACCATCAGCATTTCGTCCAGCATTTGTATCAGCAGATGCACTGAACCATCAATCCGGTCAAACTGTTGCTGGCGGCGTTCGGCGCTCAAGCGGTCATTGTAGTTCCGCAGGATGCTGGAGGAGGACAGGATGGAGGTCAGCGGATTGCGGAAATCGTGTGAGAACATCGCCACCAAGCGCGACTTGAGCAACCGCTTTTCGCGTTCTTCGTTGAGCGCCATATTCAGCGAATTCATCTGGCTGACCATACGGCTATCTTGGATGGTGCGTTTGTGGAGGATAGAACCAATCGCGCTCAGCACTTCATGATGGGTGAACGGCTTGGTCAGGTAGTCGTCTGCACCCAGATTCATGCCTTTGCGGATGGCATCGCGGTCGGCGCTGGCGGTGAGGAACACGAAGGGAATATGGCTCAAATCCGGGTCGGAACGCACCGCAATCAACACCTCATGACCGTCCATTTCCGGCATGGAAACATCACACAGGATGAGGTCGGGATGCTCGTGTTGGATGGCTTCCAGACCTATCCGGCCATTGGGTGCGCCCACGATCTCGTAGCCCTCAAACTGAAGCCACTCCATGACTTCTTCGCGGATATGCGATTCGTCTTCTATAACGGTGATTTTAACCATAGTCACTCTGCATCCTGTTTACGTGGAGTAGTGGTCGCGTTGACGATGGGAACCGTGATCGTAATCGTCGTTCCTACGCCCACTGCACTCTCTGGAACAATCTGTCCGCCGTGAATTTCCACAGCCTGTTTGGTGATGCTCATCCCTAAGCCGGTTCCAGATATTGTGCCGACATTCTTAGCACGGTGGAAGGGTTCAAATAAGTGTTTGATGTCGTCTTCTGGGATGCCAATACCTTCATCACGAATTTTCAACACGATCTCAGTTTCGCCTTGCTGAAATTCCACGTAGACGGGTTTTTCATCGGGCGAGTACTTCAGCGCGTTGCCAATTACATTCGTAATCACCTGTCGCATCAGGCGCGGATCGAACATCATGAGTTTTGCTGATTTTACACCATGATACGAGATTCTCCGGGTACGCTGTGCCTGATTTTCCAGTTCTTCGATGATTTCGCGGCACAGCATGTCCAGATCGCCCAGCGTGGGTTCGTACTTGATTTTGCCCGCCTGAATGCGTGCCAGTTGAAGCACATCTTCCATGATGTCCTTCATGTGCATCACTTGCTGGCGAATTTTATCGAGTCGCAAATCAATCTGCTGACCATTCATCTTGTCGCGATAAATGGTGAGCGTTTCGGTAGTGGCGAGGATGGCGGCCAGCGGTGTGCGGAACTCGTGAGAGGCCATTGAAACAAAGCGCGATTTGAGTTCGCCCAGTTCTTTTTCCTGCGCCAACGCTTGTTTTAGCGTCAGTTCGGCTTCCTTCTGCTGGGTCACATCCAGCACGAAACTGATTACTAGTGGGGCGGGGTGCGTGTCTACATAGCTCATCTGGATTTGTGCCGGGAAGATCGTGCCATCTTTGCGCAGCGCCCGGACTTCCGCCCCGTCAATACGCTTGCTGATCGAAAGGGTGGCGAAGGTCGAATGATGATCCGATGCGGCGCTGTTGATGTCCAGCGGCATGAGGATATCTACAGGTTTCCCGATCAATTCTTCGCGGGTATAGCCGAACACCTTCTCGCTTTCCTTGTTCGCCAGAATGATTTTGCCGTTCTGGTCGGAGATGAAGGTGGAGATGGGGGCAGATTCGATGAAGGAACGGAATTTCTCTTCGCTTTCGCGCAGCGCATCCTCAGCCGTTTTCCGGTCCGTGATGTCCAACCCGACGGCCTGTATGGCGACGACTTCATCATCT
>CAIVEA010000589.1 GCA_903904765.1 uncultured Chloroflexota bacterium | reverse complement strand
CGGGTCAAACTCGTCCAGCAAATCCACCGAATAGCCGACGGCACGCAGATTGCGTACCACTTTTTGCGCCACCGCGAAATTGATCTCGGCTTCCGTTTGTCCGTCCGGGCAGACCGCGCCGGGGTCGGGCGGCACTTGCGGGCCACGATGCCCGCTGACGATGCCCACGCGCCGCAGCCAGTTCGGGGTGGGCTGGCGGGTGGGGGTGAGTGTGGGGAAGGTCGTCCCCATCGCCACCTGATTGGTGGCCTGCGCGATGCTCAATTCGGTGCGGACATCGGTGTTCAGGAATTGGGTGGGCGTTGCCCACGTGAAGATAGTCGCCATCAGGCCAGCCGCCACCAGCATAACGATCACTGACCGGATGATGCCGCCGAGTACGCCCACAGTGCGCTGGCGGCGGCGTGCTTGCCGCCGTTTCACACGGCGGATGCGCTGCGCTTCCATCGCGTCGTCCCACTGCGGTTCGTTTGGTGTGGGCGGTGCAGAGGCTTCGGCAGGTGGCTGTGGCTTGGCGGCGCGTATTCTGGCGGGCTTGGCGGTGGACGTTTCGTCGGGGCGGGGCGGCGGCGGCGCGGCGGACGCAGGTACTTCCGGCAGCGTGGGTGGCGGCGCAGGTGTGACGGGTGGCTTGGGCTGCGGGCGCGGAGGTGGTGGTGTAGATGATGATGAGGCCGCCTGCCGCGATTCGTGTTTGGCGGCGGCATGGCGCATCAGAGCCATGAACGTGACCGAAGCCGGAACGTCACCTTCATCCGGTTCTTCATTATCGGGACGTTTCAGCACATCGTCGCGGTCTTCGGGCATCCTGCTCTCATCCGTCCAGTAGTCTAGTCGTGCGGGCGTTTCTCGTCCTTACCCCCATTTCGAGGATAAGGCTTTTTAAGTATAGCCGATTTCGGCCGCCTGTTCCCCCTTCTTTCTTGGCGCTTTTTTCAGGCAGGGGGCAGTACTTCCCATACCTGCGCTCCGTCTGCGTCGAATACTTTGTTCAGATAGGGCGCATCGTCCAATTGCGATTGCATCACAATGCCATCGGTGAAGGGCGCACGCCAGCGATACATCTGCTCGATGCTATCGGGATTCGTGACCACCTGTGGCACGATCACGTAGCTGATGTTGGCCTGTCGCAGCAAATCCGCGTTAGCCGGATCAGCCGGATTCAGCCAGAAGGCGTGCAGCCTGTCTTGTTCCGCGAGGCTGGCCTCGTTGTTGTGGAAGAACGGCTGTATGCGGTAATACACGCTGTCGCGTTCGCTGATGACCGGAACCCAGTCACTCTCGTGCGAGTTGTCGGCCTGTGTGCCGGGGAAGTTCAGCACCCGTGCATCGGTGGGCGTGTTTTTCCGCAACCAGACCATCGCCTGCACATCGGCTTTGGAGGCGAACGCGCCGAAAAAGCCCACTTTTCCCTTACTGAACGCCAGCAGCGGCTGATTGAACAGCGCGATCAGCAGCAGTGCTGCAATGACCGCGCCCGTCATCTGCGGCGCGTGGTGGCGCAACCAGTCGCCCCATTTCTTGCTGGCGAACCAGCGATCCCACACCCACAGCAGCGCCATGCCGCCGAGGATAGCGTAAGGGATGATCGGGCCATGCCACGCGATACTGAAGGGGTAGTCGTAGCGTCCGATGATTTCCATGAGCGACGGGAACAACTGTTCCAGCAGGCCAATGCTGGAGAACTCGACGATCATCACCAGCCAACCGACGGCGAGGATAGCGAACGGATCGCGCTTCCGCAGGCCGATGACCGCGCCGACCAGCGCCGCCGGAACTGTCCACAAACCATGATAGAACACCATCACGCGCCAGTAGCCCGGATCGCGGCTGAAGGGCGATACGATGTCTGCGCCCAGCAGCCCGCGAATGCTCGCCAGCCACGGCGAGATGGCTGCCAGCGCAATCAGTGGGATGACGAAGGCCATCACCAGCCATGTGCGTAAGCTGGGGCGCGGTTTGGCGAACCAGATGGTGAGCAGCCAAGGCGCATAACCGAGCGCAAGGATGATGGTGGTATCGGGATGCGCCAGCACCAGTGCGCCCAGCATCAGGCCGGCGGCCAGCGCGTCCAGCGCGGCGGGGTGCTTGAGATAGCGCACGATGTAGGTCAGGAAGGCCAGCGCGAACACCAGACCGAGCAGGGTGGTATAGTGCGAGTCCATGTAGGCGGTGAACAGTCCCATACCCGCCCACGCCACCAGCGCCATCGTCCGCCCCAGCCGCTTATTACGGATTTCTGAGCCGAGGTCGAAGGCCAGCCACACCACCAGCGTCGCCAGAATCGCGGCGATGCCGAACTGGACGCTGTGCATTCCCTGTTGCAACTGCTGGCTGAAATAGGCGATCAGCACCGAGAATCCCGGCGCGTACAGGTAGTTGATTTCGGGATGCCACGGGCCGAGCGATTGGAAGCCGCCGCCCATACGCGCCATCAGCCCTAGATAGCCGAAGCCCTGCGCGTCGGTATCCAGCGGCACGGGCAGGATGAGCGTCGGTACGATGAACGAGAGCGCTACGATCAGGAAGAACAGTAGATCACGCGGCCCCGGCCAGCCTTCTTCGGCATCTGAAATCTCGATACCGGCTTCGGCGGCGCGTTTCTGCGCGAAGGATAGCGTGCCGAACAGAAAAATGGCGGTGATGATGGCGAACATCAGGTAATCCACCACCAGCGTGTTCCAACCGAACAGCACCGACCAGAAGACGGCGCCGCCCATGACTAGCCCCAGCGTCAATGCACCCGTCAGTCCGATGCGCGGCTGTGCTGTCGGCCATGCGGGGGCGAGCATCGCGCCCGACCCGAAAACCACTGCGCCGAATACGAAAATGACAAACAGCGGCATTATCTGCCTCCTGACTGCATACCCATTCGTGAAAACTCGCACATTATACCCGCGTCTGTCGCCGCTACCCATGCCGCTGCTGCTACAATGCAATCCATTCATGATGGAGGGGAGGGCGGTGATGGATTTTCAACGGTTGCACCGATGGGATGTCACACCGGCGGAGGCCGTCGCCCTTCAGCAGCAGTTGGCGGCGCAGGTGATTAGCGACCAACCGATTGCGCTGGAGGCAGTGCGGTGGGTGGCGGGCGTGGATGTGAGCGTGCGCGACAATGTATCGCAGGCGGCGGTGGTGGTGCTGACCTATCCGGCACTGGAGGTGGTCGAGACGGTGCGGGCGCAGCAGCCCACGCCCTTCCCGTATATCCCCGGCCTGCTCAGCTTCCGCGAAGCGCCCGTGCTGCTGGAAGCGTTTGAACGGTTGCAAACTGTGCCGGATGTGTTCATGTTCGATGGTATGGGGATTATTCACCCCCGTCGTATGGGGATTGCGGCGCATCTGGGGCTGTGGCTGCAAAAGCCGACCATTGGCTGTGGCAAGACCTATTTTCTGGGCGAGTATGATGAGCCGCCGCCCGAACGCGGCGCGTGGAGCGAACTGCGTGATCGGGGCGAGGTGATCGGCGCGGTGCTGCGGACGCGAGTGAATGTGAAGCCGGTGTACATCTCGGCGGGGCATCTGGCCGATTTGCCAACGGCGGTTGCGCTGACGATGGCCTGCACCAGCCGCTACCGGCTGCCCGTCCCGATTCGGGCGGCGCATCTGGCAGCCGGCACGGTTAGCGACTGAGATACCACCACACATCGCGCCCGCTGAAGCCGCAGTGACGGAAGAACGCGCCGGGGTTGTCGCGGTCTTCCACCGCACCTGCAACGGTGACGAGCGCCGTACCGGAGGCTTTCGCCCGCCGCACGACTTCCGTCACCAGCGCCCGCCCCAGACCGCGTTTGCGCCAATCGGGGCGTACATATACGCCTTCCAGCGCGGATTCGGGCAACGCTGGGTCGCGTTCGGCATAGGCCAGCCCGATAGGTTCGCCCTGTGCATCCTTCAGCCACAACCACAAATCGGGGGCGAATGCCGCTTCAGCCGTCCATGTACGGACGGTTTCGGCAGCCGGCTGGAAGGTCGGGTCGCAGCGGGCGATGAAGGCGGCGATGGTGTCGGCCTGTGCGGGGTCAGCGGCAGCCCATGATAGGCCATCCGGCAGGGTGGGGGCAGTGGCTTCGGCAGTGTGTTGAAGGCGGAAACGCGCCTGCCGTCCGACGAATCCGGCGACCACATCCGGTTCCAGATAATCCTGATGCACGATGGCGAAACGGGTGTCGTCCAGTTTGCGGCGCATCATGTACCCCGCACGGCGGTCAGCGCGTGTCCAGTAGATGTACAGCCCTTCGGCGTTCTGCGCTTCGAGCGCGTTCACTTGTCCTTCGCGCTGTGAGTAGGCGGTGGTGAAATCGGCAAGGTGGCGCAGCGCCCGCCACAGCGGATTGGGCAGCACCGCGCAGGGCGCTTCGTAGTAGGCGGCGGTCAGCGCGGATTCAAAGTTGTGGATGGTCATGATGGTTTAGCCCCCGACGGATGCTTCGTAAAATTCGGCCTGCCGGATGACCTCCGACAGCACATTGATCGCAACAGTTTCGCTCTGTCCGGCGGACAGGAACGCGATGATATAGCGATTATTGCCCATCGTCAGCACGCCGGCATCATTCACCACGCGCCCCAGCGGTAAATCGCCGATGGGCAGGATGCCGTCTTTGCCCATGTACGCCCCGCCAGAGGCGCGTTCGATGGGCGACTGGTAATCCGGCGCACGTACCGACAGCAGTTTGTCGGTGGCGATGAGCGCGTTCCGCAGGCGGTCAACCTGCGCGAACACCGGCCCCCGCACCAGCACATCGTACCCGTGCGCGAGATCGGTGGCGGTGAAGATGTTATCCACCGCATAGGCTTCGTCGCCCATGAACACCTGTCGCGTCTCGGACGGGGCATAGCGCGGGTCGCTGAAACCGACAGTGGGGCTGCCTTCCCATTTCCATGTGTGCAGGCCGTTCGCCATGCCCACTTTTTGCAGCAGGAAATCGTTGAACTTTTCGATGGGGTTGCGGTTGCCCAGCACGCGCCCCGCCACATCCGCCAGCACTTCGCCGGTGGCGGTGTTGCCGCTGAACACAATGGCGCTGTAGAGGGCGCTGCCCTGCGCGTCCTGCCACGCTTCCGGCGCGGTGTAGTAGTAGTAGTACAGGGCGACCCACGCTTTGAAGCAACTGGCGACCGGGTAACGGGTGTAAGCGTTGATCTGGATGCGGAATTCCTCGTTATCGAGGGCATTCACGCGGCGAAATTCGAGCGCCATGTTGTAGCCTGCGAAGATCGCTTCCAGATCGGTACGCATGCGGGCGACCAGCGGCGTTTCGGTGTCCCAGTCGTTGGGCATGCCCGGTTGCCAGAGTGCGCCAGCCAGCGCGACCCCGAAGCGTTGCAGGAAGGTGCGGCGGGAGAGCGTGTTCATAGTGCGTCATTATAGCAGGGGACGCAAGGGGGCGGGGAGGATAGACAATAATAAAATATAGTTATATTTTTTTGCAGCCAAGCTGTAGAACGGCATTTTCAAAAGAAGTATAATGGAGATTATCCTTCGTTACTCTCACTAGTTCTCAAACAAACCCAATCTAGGTTTAATGAATGAAGCAATTATCGTTGTTTGATAGCTCAATTGATGGAACAAAACGAAACTCATATGTTAGTGCGATCCTGAAAGCACTGAATGTCAATTATGGTTCGGGGTGGCCTGACCGATTTGGGGTTTCTCTTCGTAGCTGGTTGAGAGAACACAATCAACAACCAATCGCTACTTTAAGCCTGTTTACAGGCGGTGGCGGACTTGATATTGGGTTTGCTGATGCTGGTTTCCACACTCTTGAAATGGTGGAGATCGAAAAAAAATATACTAAAACACTTGAAATGAATGCTAAACCCTCAAGGTTGTTCGCTGGTACTAAGGTGATATGTCAAGATATTCGTGATTATGTTCCAGATGATGATCTTCATGTAGATTTTATTATAGGAGGCCCTCCTTGTCAGACATTTTCTGCCGCAGGACGGCGTGCATCCGGGGTATTAGGCACAACCGATCCACGAGGAACACTGTTTGAAGAATACGTGCGGTTACTGACGAGATTGCGACCAAAAGGTTTTCTGTTTGAAAATGTCTATGGAATGATGGGTGCCCAAGAAGGAGAAGCTTGGGAAGAAATCAAGGCAGCTTTTAGATCAGCAGGCTATATTATT
>CAIVEA010000588.1 GCA_903904765.1 uncultured Chloroflexota bacterium | reverse complement strand
CCGGCAGTCAGAACCAGCATATCGCAGTTTTCCAAGCCGCCTTGCGCCCGCCTCTCGTAATCCTCAAACGTGTCGCGGGCGATGCCGAGCAACATCGGCACACCGCCCGCCTGCTCGATCAGCGCCGCCAGCGCGTAAGCATTGATGTCGCGGATTTGCCCCGGCTGCGGCGTTTCTTCGGGCGCAACCAGTTCGTCCCCGCAGCTCAGCACGCCAATGCGCGGACGCACCGCCACCATAACCGTCAGCACACCCACTGCCAGCAACCCGCCGATGTCCTGCGGGCGCAAGCGTTGCCCTGCGCGCAGGATGATGTCGCCCTGCGGCATATCTTCACCCACCTCAACCACATTTTCCCCCGGCGCAACCGGAGACATAACCTCGATCATGTAATCGCCAAAAGTCTGCGTCTTTTCGACCATCACCACCGCATCTGCATCCGGTGGCAGCATGCCCCCCGTGTGAATCTCCACCGCCTGCCCGCGCTCGATAGTCATTTCGGCAGGTTCGCCCATCACCACCCGCCCCGTAACGCGCAGCATCGCAGGCAGCGATTGTGATGCACCATGCGTATCCGCCGCCCGCACCGCGTAGCCGTCCATCGTGCTGCGCCGGAACGCCGGCAGCGCACACGGCGAGTACACCGTCTTCGCCAGCGTCCGCCCTAACGCTTGCCGCACATCGAGCGATTCCGGCATCACGCGGCTGTGCCACTGTGCGAACAGCAGCGCCAGCGCATCCTCAACCGGCAACACTTTGAAAAACTCAGAATCGGTGGTCATGGTCTAGTAATCATTCTTTATCATCGGACGTGCGCGCCGCACCTAGGGGAATCGCCTGTTCATCCAGTCCGAGCCGCTGCGGGTGGGTATACACGCGCATCCCGCCCTGCCGCACATAGCCGACGATGCAGATGCCCCACGCCTGCGCCAACCGGACAGCCACACTGGTCGGCGCGGTGCGGCTGACCACAATCGGGACACGCATCCGGCGGGCTTTGGTCAGCATCTCCGAACTGATGCGCCCGCTGGTCAGCAGCAGGCAATCGGTAGTATCCATTCCCGCTTGCAGCGCCTTGCCTGTGATTTTATCCACCGCATTATGCCGCCCGATGTCCTCTGCGCTCACCCGCATCTGCGCCTCGTCGGCGAGGAGTGCCGTATGCACCCCGCGCACCCGATTGTAAAGCTGCGCCGCCCCCTGCAAGTCGCGCATCCGTTGCCAGATGACAGCCGGAGTCGTCGCAAAATCGCTCTCCAGCGGCGGGTGCGCCTCGGTCAGGTATTGCAGCGTGATCCCGCCGCCACAGCCGGACGTGAGCACCATACGGCGCGGCGGATTGAAATTGCTATGCGTCAGCAGCACATCCACCGTCGTCCCCACCACATTCTTCTGCACCAGTCCGATCTCCGCCATCGAGTCAATCACACCCTCGTTGTACAGAAACCCGACCGCCATCGCCTCTTGGTCAATCGGACTGCACATGACCGTTGCCAGTTCCTGCCCATTCACATAGATGGCAACCAGCGTTTCCTCGATCACGCCGCCATCCACCGCCTCGACATGATCGCCTTCGATCAGCCAGTAACGGTGCGCCAGAACACCGCGTTCGGGGTCAGTCATGGGAAGCCGCCCTCACTCGTCTGCATGCTTGCGCCGACGTTTCTGGCGCGTCATCTGGCGGATCTCCTCGTGGCTGAGGCCATTTTCCAGCCCCCACTCGATCTTGGGTTTCAGCGCCCCGGTCGGACACACGCCGATGCACTGCCCGCAGAACACGCACGGCGATTCGGTCATCGCAATATCGAACGCCGTCGAAACATGCGTATCGAAGCCGCGTCCGTCCAGCGTCAGCGCGAACGTGTATTGCGCGTCACTCCCGCACACCTGCACGCAGCGCCAGCACAGCACGCACTGGCTGTAGTCGCGCACATAAAACGGGTTATCGTTGATTAGCTCGTGATCGCGAACGGCGGCTTGCGGGAAACGTTGCGGGTCGGCCTGATAGTCCGCCATCAGCCCGCCGATCTCCGGGGCGGCGCTCAAATCCACCGCCGAATTGAGCATTTCGAGGATAGTCCGGCGGCTGCGATCCACCCGTTCGTTGCGGGTAGAAACTACCGCGCCCGCCTGACACGCCGCCACGCACGCCGGCTGAAGCACGCGCCCGCCGTTCACATCCACCACGCAGATGCGGCACAACCCGTTGGAGGTCGTCGCCTCATGGTAGCAGATGACCGGCACATCACTCCCCATCTGGCACGCCGCCTCCAGCAGCGTTGTGCCTTCCGGGACGGTGACTTCCTGGCCGTCAATGGTCAGCGTGATTGTCTTGCTGGTGTCCGTCATGCGCGTTCCTATCGAATACGTTGGGCAGTTTTTTCATCGCGCTCAGGATTGCCGATGCCGCCGTCTGCCCCAGCCCGCATAGTGAGGCTTCGGTCATCGTCCTGCCGATGTCGTGTAGGCGCTGCGTATCCCCCGGCAGCGGCATTCGTTCCAGAATTTCCAATTGGCGCTGTGTACCCAGTTGGCAGGGGAAGCACTTGCCGCAGCTTTCGTGCTGGAAGAAATGCGCCAGCCGCGTCAGCACATCTCGCATATCCACCGTGTTGTTAAAGACCATCACCGCGCCAGAACCAAACGTGCCACCGATGGCACGCAGGTTCTCGAAGGTCAGCGGCGTATCCAATTCGTCCGGCATAAGGAACGTCCCTGATGCGCCACCCATCAGCACCGTCTGAAGCGTCCCCTCCACCCCTCCACACTGTTCATCCAGCAGTTGCCGCAGCGGTAAACCGGGCAATATTTCGTAAACGCCGGGGCGACGCACATGCCCGCTGACGGACACCAATTTGCTGCCCGCGCTGTCCTTTGTCCCCCGGCTGCGGAACTGTTCCGCACCGTTGGTGATGATGTCCGGGACGGCACACAGCGTTTCGACGTTGTTCACCACCGTCGGTTTGCCAAACAGCCCCGCCACCGTTGGATACGGCGGCTTGATGCGCGGAAAACCCCGTTTGCCTTCGATGGCCTCAAACAGCGCCGTTTCTTCGCCACAAATGTACGCCCCTACTCCGCGCCGCAGTTCGATGTGCAGCGAGAACCCCGTCCCCAGTACATTCTCGCCCAGCCATCCGGCAGCATACGCCTCATCCAGCGCCACTTGCAGCCGTTGATAGGCCGTCGGGTACTCCCCGCGCACGAAGATATACCCCTGCGCCGCGCCAGCAGCGTAGGCGGCAATTGCCATTCCTTCGAGCAGGCGG
>CAIVEA010000587.1 GCA_903904765.1 uncultured Chloroflexota bacterium | reverse complement strand
TGCAGGATGCTTTCGTGTGACCGGCCCCAATCGTGGCCCATGTTGGCTTTGTTCTTGTAGTGCCAAACAATCCAACGGCAGGACTTAAAGAACTTCATGGCCGGATGTTTAATATCTGCCAATATTTCCGAAAAGCCGCAAATATACATACTGCCAGTGGGCTTCAAGACCCGCGCAGACTGTTCTATCCATCTCATTGACCAAGCAATATATTCCTCTTGGCTGTCAAAATTATCCCAATCCGCTTTTTTAATATTATACGGAGGATCGGCAAAGATGAGGTCTACCGTTTCGGACTCAAGCGAGCCTAGCCAATCTGTTGCATCCCCCTGATACAACTTTCCGTTACGGTGGTCATAATGCAAACGGAAACCAGTGGGTTCAGCCTGTATGGGAAGGCATTTGCCCATAGGTTCATCTTCAAACAGTTTTCGCTGTGCTGATTGTGACACGGTGTTCGCCCATTCCCCACACTTCACTTTATATTAACTCACCACAGTTTATCATTCTATCGCGCAGGCTGTTTTCGCAATCTCCCTGCCTTTCCCCCCCCCCCGCATTGGAAGTCGTTCCATACCTGCCACACCTCGAACAAACGCTTGGCGACCTCGTACTCGACCTGTTCATTAACGTCATCAACTTGCGCTCCTTCGGCTGGACGATGCAGCTTCAGATGCAACTCCACCTACTGCCTCGGATGGCGGGGGACGAGCAGGATGCTACGGAGCGAAGGAGTGAGAGGAAAGGCACTATGATTGCGGAACGGATGCTAGAGCAAATCCGGTTGCTGCCGATTAGTGAACGCAAGCGGCTGATGGGATTGATTATAGATAGATACGATGGTGAATGAGGATACCCCGCCACCTTCCAAGCGCAGCATCACTGAGTTACGCGGGTTGGGCAAAGAAATATGGGAAGGGGCGGACGCGCAAACCTATGTTCATCAGATTCGAGATGAGTGGAACTAACGACCATGAGGATTGATTTCCTCACACCGGAATCGTCACGGTGAAGGTCGTCCCCACGCCCTCGCGGCTGACGAACTGGATTGTTCCGCCGTGTCGCTCCACCGACTGCTTCACAATAGCCAACCCCAGCCCTGTGCCGGCTATCTGCCGCGCATTGCTGGCACGCTGGAACGGCTCGAACAACTGCGCTTGATCGGCCAGCGGAATACCAATCCCTTGATCTTCCACCACAATCCTGAGCAGCGATTCCCGGTAGGTCACGCCAAATTTCACCGGACGATCTGCTGGGGAATACTTCAGCGCGTTCGAGAGCAAATTGCTCTCGATATGCCATAGCAGTTTTTCATCCACCGACAGCATTTCCCAATCGCCATCGAACGTGAAATTAATCTGCCGCCCGGCTCCGCTGGATTGCCGCAGACTCTCCACCAATTCCTCGCAAAACATCTTCACATTCACCGGGGTGCATTGCAGTTCGTGGGCATGTGCTTCCACCTTGCCCAGCGTCAGGAAATCGTTCAGCAAGTCCACCATCTTGCGAATATCGGCATATACCGTCTGATACTTGGCTGTTTTACGCTCATCCGAGAGTTTGTCACCGTAGCGTTGCAACGTTTCGACAGACCCCAGAATGGCGGCCAACGGGTTACGCAGATCGTGCGCGGCCATCGAGACATAGCGCGATTTGAGCGTGTTCATCTCCATCGCATGATCGAGAAGCTGCTGGCGCTGGAGTTCCACTGCTTTGCGTTCGGTCACATCGCGCATGCTGCACACCACACTGGACACCTGACCGGGCTGTTCGATGATCGGGGACAGCACCATTTCCACATCGAACAGCGGGGTTTCGCCCTTGCGCTGCGCCACAATCTCCAACCGCTGTGATTGACTGCTGGCGAGGGTTTGCGCGAAGGCGGCGTTGAGTGCCTCGAATTGCGCGGGCGCGATGAACTGTGCCAGCGGTCGTGAAAGGGTATCCGCTGGCGTACTGCCAAACACGCTGTAGAAGGCCGGGTTCACGAGGCTAATCGTTCCATCCGGTTGGCACAGTGCGATCATGTCGTTGCTATTGTTCAGAATCGCTTCCACGCGGCGCAGCGCCTGATCGAGTTCATCTGTGCGCTCCCGCACACGCTGCTCCAGCAGCGCGGTGTTCCGGGTGATCTCCTCGTAAAGCTGGGCGTTCTCAATGGCGATAGCCGTTTGATCGGCGAAAATCCGCAAATTCCGTGCATGTTTCTCGGTGAAGAAACCGGCAGCGTTGCCATCTATGTTCAAGAAACCGATCACATGCCCGTGTGACCGGATGGGAACGCCCACATACGATTTGACCCATGCTGTTTCGGGCGTAGGAACCCAGATCGGATTCGTCGAGGTATCCGTAATCAGGCAAGCCGATTGCTGGTCGTACATCAGAAACAAGACGGGCGTATCGGCAACTCGCATCCGGTAGTTTTTCAGACGGAGGTTTTGTTCCGGGCTGTAGCCATTGGAATTCACCACCTTTGCGCTATCCCCATCAATCATCATAATATTCGCGGCTTCGCAAGGGACGACCCGCGCCACCGATTTCAGGATGGTGTTCATCACGGTGTCCATGTTCACCGCGCTGATGAGTGCAGAGGCAGTATCGCGCAGCGCCTCCGCCAGTACCCGCTGTTCGTGTTCTTCGGCTTGCATGCGCTTCAGTTCCGTAATATCGGTGATGAGCGCCTGTGTGCCGTTGTATCGTCCCTGTTCATCCACAATCGGTGTTGCCGAAACGAGGGTATGAACCGCCTCTCCTGTTTTTTGCCGGAACGACACTTCCATTTCCCCACCTATCTCCTGCTGGCGATAGGATAGCTTCTCAGCCACATATTGCCACGACGACTCATCCACAAAGCTGAGCAGGGGAATGCCGATGAGTTCTTCCGCCCGATAGCCCAGCATTTCCGCCATACGTGGGTTCACATAAGTGAACTGCTGATCCTGATTGACCGAGATTATCCCTTCACGCGCCGTTTCCACGATGATCCGGTAACGCGCCTCGCTCAACTTCAGCGCGTGTTCGGTTTGCTTGCGGTATTCCCGTGTACGCAGGGTGATGATCCCGAACACCACATTCTTGGCAAGCGACTCAAGGAGAACCAGTTCATCGGGGTCGAAGGCATCGGCTTCGGGTGCATAGATGTTCAACGCGCCCAGCACCTGATCGCTTCCCAGTAACGGAATCGCCGCCGATGCAGCATACCCCCGCCGTAGTGCTTCGGCACGCCACACCGCAAAATTGGGATCGGTGTGGATATGCTGCGCGACCATCGTCTGTCCGGTTCGGATGGCCGTTCCGGTGGGGCCACGCCCGCGTTCATTATCACCCCAGCTAATTTTCGCCTGTGCCAGATAGCCGGATTCAAACCCCGAAAAGGCCACCGGTAAGACTGATTTCGTCTCGTCTTGTTGCGCCATTCCCACCCATGCCATCGTATAACGTTCCCCTTCTACGATGGCTTTACAGGCTTCCTGCAACAGTTGTAGTTCGTTGTTGGCATGTGCGACAGCATGATTGGAACGACGCAGAGTCCGGTAAGCGCGGGAAGTCTTGGTCAGTGAGGATTCCAAGCGTTTGCGGTTGTGGATATTCTCCACAATCCGCAGTGATAAGTCGCCCGATTTGTCGTCACCCTCGGTTATCATCACCCATAACGCAGAGCCGTCGTTGCACCGCAGGCGGCACTCGCTCAAATTGGTTTCTGGCGAACAGGTATTTTGGTCAGCCGGGTACAACAGATCGTTGAAGGTCATGCCCTGAAGTTCGTCGGCGCTGCGACCCAGCATCTGTTGCAGGACATTGTTGGTCTGGAAAATGCGATTCTCGCGGGTCAGAACC
>CAIVEA010000586.1 GCA_903904765.1 uncultured Chloroflexota bacterium | reverse complement strand
GTCATCGGTGGCGGTACGTGCAAGCATTTCCTGCGCCACCAGCACGATTTTGTCGCTTTCTTCGTCGTAGCCCAGCCCCATTTGCGACACGCGGAACACCGGTTCGATGGGTTCGCGCAAGTCCATATCCACGCCGACGAAATCTGGCTCGGCGGCACTGTCGGGGTCAGGGCGGCGTTGCTGCAAATCGGTCAGCATTTCGCGGATGGCTTCGCTCAACGCCCACGCCTGCTCTTTTTCGATCAGTAGCGTGATAAGCTGATTACCACGTCCGCTTTGCAGGTGGAACGTGCGCTGACCTTTTGGCCCGATGGTGCCAATGGTCACGAAGTCTACCGGGTTTATTTCGATCAGTTTTCCGGTCATAAGCCTCTCACGAGAGATCGGTATTCACGAGGCTTTCTCGGCCTCTTTCGCTTGTTTCCGTTCACGTTCCATCTGAGTGATGTGGGCTACATCGTTGACCGTTCCCACATACGGGCGACCAAAGCCTAATGATAGGCTGCTGATGCTGGCGGGCGCGATGACGATGCGCTGGAACTCGTCAAGGTGCATTCCCAGATAGTGCGCGATCACCATTTTAATCAGGTCGGCATGGCTGACCACCACCACTGTTTCGCGGGGGTGCGCCGCCACCAGCGCCTCAATCGCATTGACGGCGCGGGTTTGCACACCGCGCATCGTCTCACCGTTCGGGAACTCGGCGCGGGACGGGTACTGTTGGACGACCTGCCACATCTTGCGGCCTGTCAGCTTATTAATCTCCATGCCTTCCCAGTCACCATAGCGCACTTCCCCGATCTGCTCATTCTGTACCAGCGTCAGATGCGGATGGTGCTGCTGGATGGCCTGCGCGGTTTCCATCGTGCGCTCTAACGGGCTGGCGTATAGCCTATCGAGCGTAGAATCTGCCAAACGCTTGCCCAGCGCGGCGGCTTGTGCCTGACCTTCTTCGTTCAAATGCACGCCGGGTGTCCAACCAGCCAGACGGCCTGTTTTGACGAAATCATTGACAGCGTGACGAATGAGGAGAATATGGGTCATGGGCGCTCGATCATGGCATGTATCTCAGGAAGAAAATGATAGCACAGGTGAGCGTGAAATGCACTCAACCCTCAGTGAAGACTCATGCAGCCCTAGCGCGGACGCAGCGCGTAAATTTGCCCGCCACCTACGCTGATATAAATCCATCCTTCACGGCTGACCGTCACGCCTAGCGGACGATGAGGCCAGAAACCGCTGTCTTGATAGTGCATCTTTTGCAAAGGAGTGTTCCACTGGGGTTCTGGCACTTCCGGCACGATGATGCGCGGCGGTTGCGGGTTGCCGTTCGCGTCGAATGGGATCAGGCTTAGGGTATATCCGGTTAGCACGGAACGATCATAATTGCCCCCCTGCACCAGCAGCAGCCCACCCATCGCGGCGGGGAGCGCCTCACTGTTGTAAGCGACCAGCGCCAAAGGAGTGCTTTGCGTGGGCAGGCTTAGGGCGGGCGCGGTGGCGTGGGCGCAGTCGAAATCTCCTACTAGATCAGGGCGATTGTCACCACCGATGCAGTAAGGCCAACCGAAATGCGCCCCGGCAGTCACTCGGTTGAGTTCATCCAGATCAGGTGTGTCGTCCAGCCCGTCGCGCACCGTATCGCCCACCCATAATACGCCAGCGCGGAAGGCCAATCCGGTGGGCTGGCGTAGCCCCGTCGCCACGATCTGACGGTCTGAGCCGTCAGCGGCGAAGCTGAGGATTGCGCCCCGCGCTGGATCGGTGGGAAGGCAGCGATCACATTCCGCGCCGATGGCTACATAAATGCGCCCATCCGCGCCCACCGCCACGCCGCCCGTCCAAAATCCACTTCCAGTGGGCAGATCGTCCACCAGCGTGTGCAGCACTCCCTGTTCGTACACATACAGATGTGCGCCACCGCTGATGTACAGGCGATCCTTCGCAAAGGCTAAACCGTTGGGCAGCGTGAGGCCGTTGAGGAGGCGTTCGGCTTGTTCAGGCAGTCCGTCACCGTCGCCATCGTTCAGGGCGTACACCTCGCCCGCCAGTGGACGCGCCGCGTACAGCGTGCCATCTGGCGTGGCGGCCAGCGCGGTGAATGCCAGTTCGCCGCCGCTATCGTCTTGTATTACGCGCTCCAAGCACCAGTCGGTGGCGCTCACCCACGGGGGATCGCTCAAGGTGGGGCGCTTATCGCAGGGAGGGAGGGCGGCAGCAGCGACAGGCACAAATCGGCTGAACAACGTGAGAAAAAGACCGATTAGGTAAAGGCGGGTGAGGGTGTTCATAAGCACACTATAAAGGCGCTTTCTGGCCT
>CAIVEA010000585.1 GCA_903904765.1 uncultured Chloroflexota bacterium | reverse complement strand
TCACGCAGGAAGCCCCGCAGGTCGTCCGGGGCGACGGCCACGCGGGGATTGAAGCGGAAGGCCGCCGGGAAGGTATCACCCGGCACGCCTTTTTGCGCCCCCAGCATCACGAATTTGAAGCGGTGATCTACGCCCGCGAAGAAGTAACGCTCGTTGCTGAAGCTGTAGAGATACTCGATCCGCCCTTCGTCCAGCAGCATCTGGCGCAGGTCTTTCGTCCCCAGATCGCTGTACAACCCCGACGGCACGACATAGCCCAAGCGCCCGCCGTCTTGCAGCAGGCCGTACATGCGCTCCAAAAACAGCTTGTGGGTGGCGGCATCCCCGCGCCCCTGATGGGCATAATCGCCGGTGTGCCGCAGATAGGCGTTGGTCTGCTCCACCGAACGGTTGAGGGCGGCGAACTGCGCCGGACGGTTGGGGTCTTCGGCCTCCAGCGCCGTGATGCGGGTTTCGGCCTGCTGGCGGTTGAGCTTGCTCTCGATGGCCGCGTCGAACTGGGCGTAGAACTCGCGCAGGTCGGGCTTGAGGATTTCCCACGGCGGGTTGCCGAGGATGATGGTGAAGCCGGGGTTGGCGCGGGGTGTGCCGTCCGGCTGGTAAAACGCCTCCGGGAACTCGATGCCCCAGTGGAAAGGGCGCACCCGTTCCAGCCCGTCGAAATGCGGCTCCAGATGGACGTTCAGCCGTTCAGCCAGCGCCGCCGTTTGCGCTAAGGTCAGGTCGTAGGTTTCGTGGGCGGGGTCGTGTACGTCCGGCGCTTGATATTCGGTCTGCTGCCCGCGCAGGATGGCCTCCAGCGCCCGCAGCCGCGCTTCGGGGTTGGGGATGGATAGCGCGTCCTCCACCGTCACGCCGCGCCAGCGGTCAATCGGGCGGGGTTCGGCGCTTTTGCCCCGGTCAGGGTCGGTCTGAAGCAGGGCGCGCAGGCGGATGATCTCGGTGAGGGCGGCGCGTTCTTCCGTCAGGCGGGGGTCATGCGCCCGCAGCCCGACGAGCGCGTTGCCCACCTTCACGCTCTGACCGAGGATGAGGGGCAGGCGTTTGCTGCTGTGGCGGCCTTCCATCGCCCGCATCATCAGGTTGACGGTGGCGATTTCGGCGGCGGCGGGGTCGAGGTCGAGGCCGTAGAGATGAGTTTCGAGGATCAGACGCGGGTAGAGCTTCAATCGCTCGACCTCGTTCTCCAGCGCGGCGGCCTGCAAGCGTTCTTCGAGGCTGATATGCTCGAAATGGGCGGCCATGTGGGTGATGAGCGCATCGCGTTCAGCGGTCAGCCGCGCCGCCTCGGATTCGTAGAAGCGAGCCAGCACCTGATAGGCGTAGATGAGGAACGAACCGCTGCCGCAGGCGCTATCCAGCACGCGCAGATCGCCCAGATCGCGGCTGGTCTTGCGCGTTTCGCCCCGCAGCGGGTCGCCATCCGGCTGACCGTCCGCCGTGCCGTACAGCCAGCGCCCCAAGCTGTGATCTACCAGATATTGCACGATGACCTGCGGGGTGTAGTAGCTGCCCTGCTTCTTGCGCGTCTCCAGATTGTCGCGG
>CAIVEA010000584.1 GCA_903904765.1 uncultured Chloroflexota bacterium | reverse complement strand
TCCGCTTTGCCGACGAGTCCTTCACGCAATATACGCATGGTTTCAATGGTCACGCCGAGATAGCGAAAATTGAGACCCACCATCAGTGGTATGCCAGCAGTTTCAGCCATCTCAACCAATTGCGTGGCTTCATGAACGCTCAACGCGAGTGGCTTTTCAACAAGCACCGGGATTTTTCGGGCGCATGCAGCATGGAGTTGTTTCTCCCGTCCGATAGGCGGGTTTGCCAGTATTAGGGCATCCACTTCGGGCAGAACAGCCAGCGCATTTTCAACAGTATCAAAGCCGGGATGATTGCCATACTGAGACTGTGCTTTAGAAACCGCCTCTGGATTCGGATCGGCATAAGCTACGATTTCACACCGTGGCGAACGGACAAGCACCTCAGCCCAGTGTCTTCCACGTACCCCTAATCCAGCGAGTAGTACACGTAGCTTGGTCATGAAACGGTCTCCGAAACTTGAAATAAACTCACTACCTGCTGTAGTGCGTCCGTAAAGGGTGTCCAGCGGTCAAAACCGGTTTCATCACGCAGACGCTGATTTGATAGCCAGCCTTTACGGGTTAGAAAGGGTATTTGTGGATCAGTTTCATCCAAGACGGTCAATTTTATATTCGGCAAAATCGACTGAATCCCTTCAGCAATTGATTGTGAATTCATCACATGCCCGCTTGCGAGGTTATATAAGGCATAGCGCGGGTTTTTCAGTTGCAGTAAATGGAGTAGGGCATGACCGAGATCAGGCGCGAATGTCCAATCCCGTTCCAAACTGTGTGCGTATACCGTCACATGACCGGTTTCGATTGCTTCTGCGACCATTCGACCTACCAGACTTATGCGCGGGCGGCTAGGCCGTGATCGCTCACCGAGTCCATAGATATTGCTTAGCCGCACCACAAGAGCATCCCGTTTGTAGCTTTCATGCAGGGTTTGAACGAACATCTCGAATGTTTGCTTGGCGACTGCATATACACCAAGCGGATTGCTCAAGTCATTCTCGGTCACTATTCCTGCTGGATTAGCACGATACACCGCACTAGAACTCACTAAGATGGCTCGCGCTTGATGCTCCTGTGCCCATGTGAGCGCAGTCAGTCCCGGAAGGAGATTTGCGCGAAAATTTTCTTCAGGAGATATTCCCATTTCTTCAGGGGAGGCTGTTATTGCCGCCCCATGAATAATCGCTTCGGCTTCTAGGTCATTCAGATCATCCACTTCGCGCTCAAGGCACAGGATTTGTTCGCCCCATTTGGCTTCCCATGCGTTTCGCAGCGTAGGGTCAAAAACACGATCCAGCGCAATCACAGTGTGACCACTTTGAAGCAAAATCGGGATGATATTGCTCATCACGAAGCCGCTGGCTCCTGTGATTAGGATGTGTTTCGTGGGCTGTGTCATGTTCCGCTCGACCTATCTTCAAATTCCCATCGTTCAGCGATTAATTCACCTGAAGCCGCAACATGTTTTTCGATTAGACGGATGGCTTCAGATTCGTTTGCCGATTCGATAGCCTGAATGATGGGCAAATGGTTATAGGCAATTTGTTTCAGATCACTGTTACGTCGATTCAGGAGTGCCATGACCTGTCGCACCCGCATGGAGACAACGTTCCAACTGGTCTGGAGCAAACTGTGATCGCTCAATTCGATCAGTTTTGTGTGGAACTCCCGGTCAATCTCGTTGACACGTTTTATGTCCCCTCGTTCTGCTGCGCTGAGCATGTCCCGGAAAACCTGATACAAGCACTCAACCGATTCAGGGGTTTTGCGGGCAATTAAGCGGCGAATGGCGAAACTCTCAAGCACACTACGCAAGCCATATAGCTCCTCAATATCCGTTTTGGTGAGTACGCGAACGGTAGTGCCGTGATAGGGCATGGTTTCCACCAAGCCTTCTGTACTCAAAATCTGCAACGCTTCACGCAACGGCGCACGGCTTACCCCCATGCTCTCGGCTAAGTCTGTTTCACGCAGCATTTGACCGGGTTTTAAATCACCGCTCAAAATCGCTTCGCGCAAAACATCCAGAACACGCTCACGGAGTGGTCTGTTTTCAATCAATTGGATATGAACAGAGCGTTTATTCATCTTGCTTGACAATCACAAACTTGGATGCATATAATCTGCGTCGTTGTCGATTGTCGACAATCGACGGTAAGTCGGGATTATAGAAATGTTCAATGCCTGTTTTCAAGGAATTCGCAAAAATGCCTTTAGACACGAACCAAACGAAGCTTGTGGAGATTGCCGTTACCGGTGCCATCAGCCAGCCCACGCTCCGTTATCCGGGTTACACACTGGATGACAAAGGGGTTGGTCGAGTTCTGCCCGGAATGTCGGGCGTGGTGTACAACGCCAGAGTAGGTGACCCTGCTTTTGGCTGGGCAGCAGATCATGTTGAGCCGGGTGTTTCGATTAGCAATAGTGATAGTGCTGCGGATTTTGCCCTGCATTACCTAACCTGCATCGGGAATAAAGCCATCGTAACCAGTGGTCTTGCCAAAGGTGCCGAAGGCATTGTGACTGGTGAGCATGCGCGGTTGCTGGTGGATTTTGGCCCGGACACCAACGATTTGTTGTGCGTGGGCGACTCTATTCAAATCATCGCCTGTGGGCGCGGCTTATCGTTAACCCAATACCCGCAAATTGAGATCAAGAAAGTCAGCCCGAACCTGATTAATGCCATCCCGATTGAAGCACTGGATAGCCGTCGCATTCGCGTGCCTGTTACTACGGTGCTGCCACCCCGCATTATGGGTTCTGGCGCTGAACTCAATTCGGAATTCGTTGATCAAGATTTGATGTCCGGTGATCGGGCATTAATGGCTGAATTGGGAATTGACCAGATGCGTCTGGGTGATCTGGTGGTTATTCCAGATGCAGATCACCGTTACGGGCGAACCTACCGGAAAGGTGCGGTCAGCATCGCACTTTGTATTCATGGGGATTCTGTCATGATCGGTCATGGTCCGGGTATCCTGACCCTGATGACTTGCCCTGAGCCATGTATTGAATGGGTGATTGACCCGCAGGCCAATATCGCGCGTTACCTCAACATTCGGGAGCTAGCATGAACGTTCGCACCAATTCTGAACGTCTAATTTCCGTGTCGGTTATGGGGCAAATTGCCTCTCCCGGTTTCCCCGGTTTACCGGCGGAACCGTATCGTTTGGACGCAGAAGGCAAACCCTTTTTACTGCCGACTTATGGTGGCATTGTTTATAACGTTTCGGTAGGTGACTCGGCCTACGGTTGGTTGGCCGATACCATTCATCCCGGTGTGAGTATTTCGCTCAAGGATGATATGGGAAATCGCGGTCTGAATTTGTTCGCCTGCGTCGGGAATACTGCTGTGGTGATGTCTGGCGATGCACGCGGCGCAAAAGGAGTCGTTAGCGGCAAATCCGGTCGCTTTTCGGAACAGGTAATTATTCATTTCGCCAAAGCAGATCGCTTAAAAATGGCGATTGGCGACAAGATTAATGTGCGTTCGGTGGGTGTGGGCATGGAACTTGCAGACCACCCTGACATTAAACTGAAAAGCTGTTCACCGGAATTTCTGGAGAATCTGGAAGTGACGACGGGTGCAGATGGCAAGCTGCATGTGCCTGTGGTTGCTGTGGTTCCCCCGCATTTGCTCGGTTCGGGCGCAGGGTTAACCAGCGAAGGTGGGTCGCTGCATATTCAATCTGCTGACAAATCTGCGCTCAAAGAAGCCGGATTGGATGGTTTGCGCTTGGGTGATGTGGTGGCGCTTTCGGATTACGATAGCAGTTGGAATCATGGTTATTTGCGCGGTGCAGTGGGCATTGGTGTGGTCGGGCAGGGCGATAGTCCCCGTGCGGGGCATGGCCCCGGCATCACTTTGTTGATGACCTCGGCTCTGAATGGGATCAATCCGGTGGTCACACCCGGTGTCAATCTCAAAAGTGTATTTAGCTTGCAGGATTAAGACGCTTGCAGCGGATAGTCTGGCAGATTGAACATCGTTTGATTGTAATGAAATGATTGCATGGTACAGGGGGCTTGCTCATGGGAAAAACATACATTAAGCACATGGCTTTTGCCGTTCGTGATGCGAACGCAGCGTTGAAAACCTATCAGGATTTACTAGGTGTTGGTTTAGATGCGCGGGTCGAAGATTATCCCAAGTCGCGCAATCGCGTGGCTTTGTTCTGGGTAGGCGATGTCGAATATCAGCTCTGTCAATCGCTGGATGCTGGCGGGCGCTTTGATAAATGGATTAACGAACGCGGTTATGAAGGTTTGCATCACATTTGCTACGCCGTTCCCGACATTGATAAAGCACTAGCAGATGCACAGGCTAAGGGTGCCACGCTGAAAGAATGCAGCGCCTGCAAAGTGAAGGGTAGCCATGTTCATCCCGAAGGTTGGGTGGCGTTTCTCGATCAAGAGGCGGGTGGGATTGAACTGGAACTGATGCAGGTCTATACACCTGAACAACTGGAAGAATACAAAAAGGTCAAGGGGATTTGACAATGCCTATCACCTTGATTCGTGTTCCCGTTGATCCTCTCGAAACGTTTGTATTTGAGACATTCTGTGCGCTCGGTGTTGCGCCCGATGAAGCGCGGCGCTGTACACGCGGTCTGATGGAGAGCGAACTGCGTTGTTTGCCCGGTCAGGGACAGGGGGTTCGCCGCTTGCCCGTGTACCGTGAACGTATTGGCAACGGCTGGATCATCCCCGGTGCGCCCTATGAAATTGTGAAGGAAACGCCCGCGTTGGCGCTGGTGGATGGTCATAACGGACTTGGCTCGGTTGTGGCGCAAAAGTCAATGGAACTTGCCGTGCAGAAAGCCAAGATCAGCGGCATTGGCACGGTGATTGTGCGTAACAGCACGCATTTTGGTTCAGCGGCCGTTCCGGCACGGTTGGCACTGGCGCAGGATTGTATTGGCGTCGCCATGACCAATGCTGGCCCTGAGATGGCTCCATGGGGGGCGGCCAGCGGTGTTGTCGGCACGAATCCATGGGGTATTGTTGCGCCTACGGGTGGCGATTTCCCCGTAGTACTCGATATTGCGCTCACGACGGCGGGCAAAGGGATGATGCGCTGGTTTGAGCGGGAAGGTCTCAAAATGCCTCTGGACTGGGCACTCACGCCAGAAGGTGAAGAAACGGATGATCCGGCTGCGGCTATGCAAGGGGTGCTGCTGGGCATTGGGCAACACAAAGGTTATGGGCTTTCGATGATGACAGATGTCATCACGGGCGTGATTGCAGGAGGCGGGTTCGGCCTCGCGCCGTATTCCAACCCGGCTAAACAGGACGTGTCGCACACCTTTATCGCAATTGATATTGCGTGGTTCATGCCGGTGGAAACGTTCAAAGCCCGTATGGATGAGTTTATTCAACAGATTAAATCAGCTCGCAAGCGTCCCGGTGTGACGGAAATTCTTGTCCCCGGTGAGTTGGATTACCGCCGTGAACAGCAGTATCGCCGCGATGGGGCACAGTTAGATTCGGTTGTGTTCGACGAGTTAGCGGCGCTGGCGCGTGATCTGGGTGTGAATTTTCCCTTTGCGCGTGAGGTTGTGGTCTAATGGCTGCTCTTCAAACGCCCGAGACACTCGCACGTCCGCTGGCGGCGCGCGTCGCCAGCTTGCCCGAAGCTACTGTGATTCCTGCGGGCGCACCTATTCCTGATTCGGTGATCGCCGCGGCGGTCGCGGCGCTGGAACAGGGCAAAACGCATTACACCGATCGCCCCGGCATCCTCGGTTTGCGCCAATGGGTGAGCGACATGCTGAAGCGTACTGCTCATATTGATCTCAAACCGGGTGACATCACAATCACCTGCGGCTCCACTGAAGCCCGTTTTGTCACACTCAAGCGGTTGCTCAAGCCCGGTGAAATGATATCGTGTCCGGGGGATTCGTCGCGCATTCTCGGTGCGGCGCATCTGATTGGTCTATCTATCGTCACTGCCTCCAATTCAGATGGGGTGCGATTGGTGTATCTCACGCCGGACGTGTCGGTGGCAGAACGAGACTTGTTGCTCACGCAGGCTGCCGCCCACCAGTGGTGGGTGCTGTGGGATATCAGCGCCACTTCGTCGGATTTTCATCCCGCACAGAATGCAACCCTCTCGCCGCGTGTCATTACAGTAGGCAGTCTTAGCCACATGATGCCCGGTTGGCGTGTTGGCTGGATGGGTGGGTCGGAAATGGCCGATAAACTTCGCGCTTATAAGCAAAGCATGACTATTTGCACCACCAGTATTTCTCAATGGGCAGGAATCGGAGCCGTAGTGCCATGACCGCATCGAATATTCCTGAATCGGTACGTGCGGTTGCGGCTGATGGAACGCAGCTTCGCTACGCACTCATGGAGCTTTCTGCTCAATACCCGGATGCGATTGCGTTGGGGCGCGGTGATCCTGATCTCGCTACGCCACCGCATATTATCGAAGCAGTCAAATCTGCTATTCGCGATCAACGTACTGACCCGACTCCCGTTGCCGGAATGACGGCGCTGCGCGAGGCGTTGGCGCACAAATTCCGGACGGATAACGGGTTGCCCGTAGATGCCGACAATATCATGCTGACCACCGGCGGGCAGGAGGGGCTATTCCTGCTCATGCAAACCCTGCTTGACCCCGGTGATGAAGTACTTGTCCCTGACCCGCGCTACACCTCGTATGATGAAGCCATCGAGAGTGCGGGGGGGCGCATGGTGATGATCCCCACCGATCACGAAGATGCATTCAATCTGCGTCCAGAAGCGGTTGAAGCCGCTATCACACCGCGTACCAAAGTGCTGTTGATCGTCACGCCTAGCAATCCAACCAGCGGGATTGTCACCGAAGAACGCCTGCGCGGAATCGCAGAGGTTGCCATCAAACATAATCTGATCGTGATTTCGGATGAAATCTACGAGAAGTTCCTGTATGACGGCTGGAAGCATTTCAGCATCGGTTCTTTGCCGGGTATGGCGGAACGCACGATCACACTGAATGGATTTTCCAAGACTTATGCGATGACCGGTTTTCGCTGCGGGTTTGCTGCCGCGCCCAAAAACTTCATTCGCGCTATGACCAATGTTAAAGCAGTCACCACCGGCCCGGTGGCAACGATTTCGCAGTGGGCAGGGCTGGCAGCACTCAATGGCCCGAAAGAGCCGATTGAGACTTTCCACCGCATCTATAGTGAACGCCGCCGTCTGATGATGGACGGCTTGCTCAATATGGGGTTGGATTTTAGTGATCCACGCGGTGCTTTCTTCCTATGGACGAACAGCTCATCCGTCGGGATTCATGCTACCGAACTATCCTATCTGCTGCTCAAAGAGGGGCGCGTCCTCATTTTCCCCGGTACAGGTTTTGGTGAAAATTGGGGCGGCTACCTGCGAATTAGCATTTTGCAGAACACAGATCTGCTCCACGAAGCGTTGGAACGGATGCGCCCGATTATTGAGCGCTACAGGGCGGCACATTAATGCGTTGTGGCACAGAAGGGTGGAAATATCTCGTTTCTGCTGTTTTGTGCCCTTCATGATAGAGAATATCATATAAAGAAGGATGGTTTTTATGACCGATCTGAAGATTGGCTCTGTGACCGCTGCACCCGGTACTCGTGTGCGCGGGGTTATTCCAGTGACACAACTTCCCGGTGGTCGTCCGCTTGAAATTCCAATCATTGTGTTCAATGGCGCTCAACCCGGCCCGTGTGTGTGGGTGGATGCGGTCATTCACGGTGATGAACCGGAAGGTACGCTGTGCTGTCATCTGGTGGATGCAGTACTTGACCCGACCAAGATGCGTGGCAGCGTGGTTCTTGTCCCTGTTCTGAACGTTCCGGCCTATGAAGCTGCCCAGCGCGGCAACCCACTGGATACATTCAGTTATGACTTGAACCGTATTTATCCCGGCAAGCCTGATGGTTACTTGACTGAACGGTTGGCACATACGCACAGTGTATGGCTGCGCGATGTGGCAACATACGAGATTTCAATCCATTCTGGCGGGGCGCATTCGTATCTTTCAGAGACCATTTTTGCCACCACAGATGAAAAGGCTATTGAACTGGCGAAAGCAATGGGTGAGGGCTGGGGATTGATCCTCAAGAGTTTTCTCCCCAAAGGCAGCCCTCCGGCAGTGATGTTTGAAGCCGGAAAACACGGGATTACGGTTGAACTGGGCGGACGACCTGCCACTTCCCCGCGTGATTTTGACCGCTGCGGGCGTGTGCTGGCGGAAGGCGTGCTGAACGTTTTGCGTTATTACGGCGTGATCGAAGGACAGGCCACCCGTGCCGATCGGTGGTTGACGGGTGTGCAGCATGCGCTGTTAGCTCCTACCAGCGGGCTGTTTCTGGCAGAACCCGCTTTAGAATTTCAGAAGCCGATGAAAAAAGGGGATCGCATTGCTCGTATTATGGATGTGTATGGTGATTTGCTTGCGGAAGTGTTGGCTCCTGTGGACGGCATGATCTTCGGCCTGCGGGCGCTGCCGAATGTTCAAACTGGCGACTGGTGCTGTTTCTACGCCGAAATTCAGGGTGAGTTGTAATCTTATGACTCCCCCGGTTGTTCAATCGCTGCTGGCTGATCTGGTGCGGATACCTTCGCCCAACCCGCCCGGCGACACCTGTGCTATTGCTGCCCACATTGCCTCTGTGATGAGCGCGGCAGGTTGTGAAACGCGCATTCTCGCGCCACCCAATAAGCCCGAAGCACAAAGCGTGATCGCGGTATGGGGCGCGGGTGACCCGGTAATTATGCTCCACGCACATATTGATACGGTACCTATCGCTCAAAATGAGGCGCAGCATTGGAGTGTTGATCCATACGCGGCTGTTGTGCGTGATGGTAAATTGTATGGCAAAGGCAGTGTGTGGATGATAAAGCGCCGCTGGCCGCCATGATGGTTGCCATCCTCGATGCGGCGCAATCTGGCGAATCGCCGCAAGGGACGCTCGTTTTGGTAGCCGCCGCTGAGGAAGAAACAGGCGGGCGTTTAGGCACGCGCTGGTTAGCGGATGCCGGTCATCTGCCCCTATGCGATTTTATCATCGTAGGTGAACAGACCCACAACCGCGCTGCCACCGCCCACAAAGGTGTGATGCGTGCGACTGTCCGCGCCACCGGACGCTCGGTTCATGCCACGAACCCTGATCGCGGTGTGAATGCGATTACCGCGATGGCGCGGGCGGTGCTGGCGCTGGAAGCCTACCATCGTGATCTCAGCCAGCGGTTGCACCCGATGGTCGGCGTTCCGACCTGCAACGTGGGTGTGATACAGGGCGGTAGTACAGCCAATGCTGTGCCTGATTCATGCGTTGCCTATTTGGATCGACGCATGATCCCCCGCGAAGACCCTGCTGCTGTTCAAGCTGAAATGAAAGCCGTGATCGAGACTGTGCCAGCGGGCGAAGCACAACTTTCGATAGGCGATTTTCAGGTGTCGAACTGGTTTGAATCAACGGTTGAATCGTCGCTGGCGAAATGTTTCCTAGATTGTATCCAGCAGGAACTGGGCGCTGATCCCGGCCCAATTGGCTATTTGCCCGGCAGTGATGCTAAGCATCTGACTGGTGCTGTGCGTGGCGAAATGGTCATCTTTGGCCCCGGAAGCTACGAAGTCGCTCATGCTTACGACGAGTATGTTGATTTGCGCGAATTGCAGTCAACGACGAACATTTTGATCACTTTTGTCCGCCAAACTCTGTTCAATAAGTGATATTGGAAACCCATTTTGAGAGTTCAAACCCTTATTACGAACGGTCAGGTTGTCACTGAAACTGGTGTAGAACCGCTTGATGTCGCTATTGAAGGCGGGCGTATCGCGGCGCTACTGACGCGGGGAACCGCCATTGAAGCTGCCGAAACGATAGACGCAGCAGGTGCATACATTATCCCCGGCGCGATTGACATTCATTTTCACTGTCGTGCGCCGGCTTATCCTGATCGGGGCGATTTCGCTACCGAGACACGTGCTGCGGCGGCAGGTGGTGTGACGACCATTTTTGAAATGCCGATTTCTAAGCCTTGCTGCGCCACTGGTGATATTTTTCGTCACCGTAAGGCATTGGGCGAAGCCAATGCCTACGTCAATTTTGGACTGTACGGCGCGCCCGGTTTGCTGGATAGGCGTGAAATTCGCGATATGGTGGATGAAGGCGCGATTGGTTTCAAAATCTTCATGACAGGCGCACCTGCCGGACGTAATGATGAGTTTGAAGGCTTATGCTTACCATTCGTGCCGGAACTATATCAGGGTATGAAGTTGGTGGCGGAAACCGGGTTGGTCTGTGCGGTACATGCCGAGAATGACCAACTGCTGGAATGGCACACCGCGCAGCTCAAAGCTGCTCATCGTAACGATGTGGCCTCGCATGGCGAATCTCGCCCACCGCATGTCGAAGCATTGGCCGTAGCGACTCTGTTCACGCTGAACAAAACGGCAGGCATGAACCTGCACATTGCACACTTGTCTTCTAAAGAAACGCTCGAAGTCTTTCGCCAATTCAAAGCAGCGGGCGCGGCGGGGACGGCTGAAACCTGCCCTCATTATCTGCTATTTACGGAATCGGATATGGAACGGGTAGGGCCGTATGCCAAAATCAATCCACCGCTGCGTAAGCAGGACGATGTGGATGCGCTATGGGAAGGTATTGCCGATGGGACGATTATCGCCGTAACTACCGATCATTCGCCCTTCACCGTCGAGGAAAAGGAACGCGCACGTACCGATATCTGGCGCACACCGCCCGGTGCACCCGGGGTCGAGGAACTGGTGTTGGGCATGATGGATACGGCACTCAAGGGCCGCATGAGTATTGAAAAAGCCGTCAAACTCATCAGCACCAATGGCGCTAAACGATTCGGCCTGTACCCCCACAAGGGCATCATTGCTGTGAATGCTGATGCCGATCTGGTCATCTACGATCCTACCACCGTGACGACTATTCATCCTGATATGCTTTTCAGCAAGGCGAAAGCCTGCGATAAGCTCTACGAAGGCATGACGTTTCAAGGGCGCGTCTGTCGCACAATCATTGGCGGACGCACGGTGTTTGCGGATGGGCAGGTGGTTGGGCAACCCGGTTGGGGTAAATTCGTCCGCCCGGATGCCTCGCGCATTCATCAGGAAGTGTGGTAGTTCATGACCTACACGATCGATTTCAGCGAGTATTTTCTCTACGAAGAACTTACACGGCATTTGCATGGTCTGAATTCAGCCTATCCCGCGCTGGCAGATTTGCAGTCGCTGGGTAAAAGTTGGCGTGGGCGTGATATCTGGTGTCTGACGCTGACCAACAGCGCTACTGGAGCGCATGATACCAAGCCAGCGTTCTACATCGACGCGCACATCCATGCCGAAGAAGTCACCACTTCGCACACCGCGCTCTATACCGCATGGTACTTGCTCACCCGCTATGGCAGTGATACGGAAGTGACATGGTTGCTGGATAACCTGACGTTCTACATCCTGCCGCGTATGAACCCGGATGGCGCGGAGATCAGTCTGACCACCCCCCATCACTGGTGCGGTAATGGGCGCTATCTGCCGGGCGAAGAACAAACCGCCGGATTGTGCCAGCAGGACATCAATGGCGATGGACTGATTGTGCAGATGCGCGTTCCCGATCCGGCAGGTGAGTGGCGCATTTCACCGGATGACCCGCGTTTGATGATTTTGCGCCAACCGGGAGAAGTGGGCGGTGGCCCGTACTATCGCCTGTTCCGCGAAGGCCTCATCAAAGGCGAGTGGGACGGGGTGACGATTGATATTCAGAAGCCGCGTGATGGGAATTTGAATCGCAATTTTCCGGCAGGCTGGTGGGCGGAATTCCGGCAGTATGGCGCAGGCGATTTGCCTCTCTCCGAACCAGAGGCACTGGCCTGTGCGCGGTTCATTCTCAGTCATCCAAATATCGCTGGTATGCAGTGCTACCACACGCACGGCGGGTTGCATCTGCGCCCCTCGCTGATCGCGCCGGATAGCACATTACCCCGTGCTGATCTGGCACTGTTCAAGACCATCGGTGCGGTGGGGACGGCGCTTACCGGTTATCCGGTCATCTCGGTGTACGAGGAATTCACGATTGACCCGGATAACCCGCGTACTGGATCGCTGATGCAGTGGTCGTATGACGAATTGGGCATCATCACCTTTTCTACTGAACTCTGGAATCCTGAATTGGCTGCGGGTTTGCAAGACCCGGCTAAATATCAGATTCGCGCCCGTTCTACCGAGGACGAACTGAATCTGCTCCGTTATAACGACGAGCATCTGGGTGGTAAGGGCTTCGTGAACTGGCAACCGTTCGATCATCCCCAGTTCGGGAAGGTCGAAATCGGTGGTTGGACACACATGTATACCTTCCGTAACCCACCCCCCGCTTCAATGGCGACTAGCGAAAAAGCACGGGGTTTTTTGGCGGAAACCATTCACAATAACTGTCTGTTCACGCTGCGCCATGCCGCCTGTTCACCGTTGGTGCGCATCGACTCGCTGCACGCCGAAGCATTAGGTGCAGGGATGTATAAAATCACGGCGGTCGTCGCCAATCACGGTTACTTGCCCACCCACATGACTGCCCGCGCTCTGAAATACGGTACGGCGGGCGCAGTGACCGTTGCGCTGGAATTACCCGCAGGCGCAGAAATTGTCATGGGGCAAGCTGTTCAAGACCTCGGTCATCTGGCGGGACGCGATGAACGCAGCGCCACGTGGTCGCCTTGGTTGCGTGACTGGAATCAGACTCGCCGTAAGGCTGAATGGGTTGTGCGCGCTCCACAGGATAGCATCATTGCACTCACTGCCAGCGCTCAGCGTGCTGGAAGCCATCATCAAGAGGTTGCGCTGTCATGAAACTGCTGCCCGAATCTTTTTATCGCCGTCTTGTTACCCGCATACAGACTGCCCTCGATGCCGAACGCCTTGATGGGCTGCTGCTCCTCGAAGTATCGAACGTTATCTATGCTTCTGGCTTCTTCCATGTTCCTTCGGAGCGTCCGCTGGGGTTCTATATCCCCCGCCATGGTGAACCTGTTTTCTTCGTCCCGCTGCTGGAACAAGAGAATGTGGCTGATACATGGGTGAAGGACATCCGCACCTACTTCGAGTATCCCGGCGAAACCCATCCCGTCGAGTGGATGGTTGCTGAATCGGGTGCAGCGCGGTTGGGTATTGATGCGCTTTCGCATGACGTGTTCCGTCGTCTAGGAGAGGGTGTTGTCCTCAGCCCCATTGTTGAGCAGATGCGCTGGGTGAAGGAGCCGGAGGAAATTGCTTTCATCGAAAAAGCCTCCTCGTATGCTGATTATTGTCTGGAATACATCCGTGACCATGCGGCTGACATGATCAACGATGGCGGCACGGAACTGGATATCCTAAAGGCCTGTGTTTCTGCTACGGCTGCCAAGATGAAGGCAGAAGTGGGTGAAATCTTCAAATTGCGTGGCGGATCGGTCGTTGGAACTGTCCATAGTGGCCCGCGTGCTGCGCTCCCGCATGGATCGCCCATCGAGCGCCGTCCGCAGTCGGGTGAGCCAATGATTGCAGGAATTGGTGCTTCTGTCGGTGGTTATCATGCCGAGAGCGGTGCGACATTCATCATTGGCGAACCGCGTGGTGACCAGATGCGCTGTCTGCATGCCGCCGCCGCTTGCGATGCCGCTGCCGTACATGCTCTACGCCCCGGTGAAACCTGTGCGCGAGTCAACGAAGCGGCGCTGGGCGTGCTGCGCGACTACGGACTGGGGGACGCAATCCGTCACCGCATCGGGCATGGAATGGGGTTGCAAGGGCATGAAGGCCCTTGGTTAGCGCCCGGTGATAGTACGCGCCTTGTCCCCGGTATGGTGTTTTCGAACGAGCCGGGTATTTATCGGCCCGGTGTAGATGGCTACCGCACCATCAACAGTATGCTTGTGACCGACGGCGCGGCTCGTGTGACCAGCCGTTTTCTGGAACTGAACCCTCCTGAAGCACGGATCATTGCGCTGTAGTGTACTCATAATCTCATCCCTTTAGCGCATGTGGAGGGATGAGGACGTTGTATGAACAATTCATTTTGGAAAGGATGTTACAACAATGCCTGAACCAGCCGCATGGCGTTACCAGAAGATCATTGCGCCTATTTTCGATATTCCCTCACCGCATCGCATCCTAAAGAATGCTCACGTTTTGACCTGCGTTGGCGACGAGGTTATTGAAAATGGCTTTGTCGAGATCGAGAAGGGGAAGATCAAGGCCGTAGGACGCTCTGCTGATCTGGGCAGCACCGACGCTGAAGTCATCGACGTGGGCGGCGCAACGCTGATGCCCGGTATGATGAACTCTCATGCACATCTCGCATGGGATGGTGTACATGATCTTGCCCGTCAGTCGATGGATGATGCGGTAGAAATCAGCGCCTATAAAAGCGCTGCCAATATGCTCAAGAGCTTGCGGGCGGGTGTTACGCTGGTTCGTGATCTAGGCATGAACACATCCAACCTGTTTTCCAAGCAGGCAGTTGAGCAGGGTATATTCCCCGGCCCGCGTTTACTGGTCTGCGGTGAAGCCATCATTCAGACCGGCGGCCACACCTACTGGTGCTGCCGCGAAGCCAGCGGTGCGGACGAGATGCGCCGTGCTGTACGGGAACAGGTACGCGGTGGGGCTGATCTTATTAAGATCATGGCCTGCCACGATACGCTGGAATTCACGGATGCTGAACTGGAAGCTGTGATTGACGAAACACACCGCAACGGGCTGCCCATGACTGCCCACGCCACCTATAACGAATGCATCTACCGTGTAGCCCAGTTTGGCGTAGATTGTGTGGAACACGGCGGCTCGATGGATGATAAGACTATCCAGTTGTTGATTGACAAGAAAATCCCGATTGTCACTACTTTTGCCCCTCTGGTGATGCAGGCGGATGAAGTGGTGGCACGCAAGTTCAACATTCCCGAATGGAAGATCGAAGAACGTAAGAAGGCAGTTGCCAATCCTTCGCGTTACACCGGTCTGGTGAATGCTGCTAAAGCGGGTGTACCGATTGCTTTTGGTACGGATGCCGGAAGCCCTGCTGTGGGGCACG
>CAIVEA010000583.1 GCA_903904765.1 uncultured Chloroflexota bacterium | reverse complement strand
GCGTGGCAACAGCACCCACTACACCCGCTACTACCCGACGATGGTCAACCTGTACCGCAGCACCTTCCCCACCAAACCGCTGTGCTTCACCGAACTCGGCTACATCTCACCGGATGGGCTGGGCGGGCTGCCTGCCGGACTGGAATGGGGGCTGAACACCTCGGCGCAGGAGCAGGCCGACTGGCTGGCACAGGCCGCCACGCTCTCCCGCGAGGGCGGCGTGGTGCGGCTGATGATTGTGTGGAACGTGAACGCTTCTTTTGCGTCATGGAACACAATGGCGGGCTGGGCGATTATCCGGCAAAACGATGTATGCCTGCCGTGTACGACGCTGGCTGCCGCCATGACCGAAGTGCCCACGTTGTACGCCAGCGCCAGCACCGCCACCCTGACGTGGACGCGCCTCACATGGGCGGAACGCTACCAACTACAAATCGCGCTCAACAGCGCCTTCAGCGCCGGACTGCACGAATACTCCGTCACAGGTGACCCGCCGACCTTCACCACACCCGCGCTAGGCGCTGGGCTGTACTACTGGCGGGTGCGGGCGCTGCGGCTGGACGGCAGCGCAAGCACATGGAGCGCGGTGCAAAGCTTCACGCTGCTGGGGTAAAGAGAATGGATGCTGACTAGCAGGAAACCCTGCTCATCAGCACTGTCATCGTGACACAGCGCCCGGCAGATTGACCATTTCGGCGCTCACATCCCACAGCCGTTTGGCCACAGCAGGATCGTTCGCCTGAGGAGCGGTGGGGATGGCTTTCAAATCGTGGAAGTATTTCCCCGTGAGCGTTTCTACCTCGGCTGAAGAAGCGAGATACAGCGCCGTTTCCGCACCTTTGTCCGGGGAACGTGCGATGAGGGGAACAATCGCTCGAATGATCTTGATGAGCAGACCCGGGTTGTTACTCCCGAAGCCGGTATTCACAAATCCCGGATGCAGCGCGTTCACCGTGACCCCGCTTCCTTCGAGTCGGCACGCCAATTCCAGCGTGAACAGGATATTCGCCAGCTTTGAATTGCCATAGGCGCGGGTTCCATAGTGCCGCTCGCCCTGAAGGTTATCGAATTCGATTTGACCACTGGAATGAGCATCCGAAGATACGTTGATGATGCGTGCCGGCGCGCTCGCTTGAAGTGTGTCGAGAAGAAGATGGGTGAGCAGGAAGTAGGCAAGATGATTGAGCGCAAACGTCATTTCAATGCCATCCACACTGAGCTGACGCTGCATGAAAACCGCGCCCGCATTGTTGAGCAGGACGTGAAGGGTGGCATAGTTGCGTTGGAAGTCGTCTGCAAGCTGTCGAATGTCGCGCTGGGACGACAGATCCGCAATCAGCGAATCCACGCTCTGGTTACCGCTGGTTGCACGGATTTCGTCCACTACCTGAGCGGTTTTCTGAGCATTTCGCCCCACGACGACAACCGTAGCCCCCATCCGGGCGAGTCCCAGAGCCGCGCTTTTACCGATACCGTTGGTTCCGCCGGTAATCAAGCAAACTTTGCCGTGCATCATCATGAGGATTGCCACCTTTGCATTGTGGAAAAAGATAGCGTATGGCAGCTTGTACAGGATTCACGTTAGAAATGACGGACTCGTTGAGAGCAGCGCGGGATTGTGGTTCCACGCCCGCGCTCGGTGCGGGGCTGTACTACTGGCGGGTGCGGGCGGTGGGGCTGAACGGCGTGGAGCGCGGTGCAAAGCTTCACGCTGCTGGGGTGAGGGGGCTAATCAGGACGAAGGGGATATTCTATTTTGCTGTTTTGCCCGTTCAATGGCTACCCACCCCTGAACAATTCGAGGGAGTCGTTCGACTATTTCTTTGCCAAATAGCACTTCATCAACATATCCCATGTTGAGCATGTCTATGATTCTGCATAAATATGACCTGCCACATTCCCACCATGTGTAATGCGAATCGATCATGAGCAAATGCTGTATCTCTATTTGCTCATGTTCCCTCAACTCCTCCAGTTCGAGGCCATCGAGCAAGCTTTCGTATACCCCATCAGCCACCCGACTGCCGAACGTTGTCGTGTTGTAATACTCTTTGATTTCCCATACTGCCGTCGGGTTGATATGGGACGGGAAACACCCATCTAACCTGCGTGCGAGAGTACGCAGGGGAGCATTGTTTTTCGTAACCATCGTGAGCGTGCGAGGATCATAGTTGCAATCCAGCCCATCACGGTTGGCCTCGATAATCATGTTAATCATCGCAGTGAAATATTGAGGCGTTCTTTTCTCCCCTTTTTGCTTATTCATGGGTTCAGGTAAGGTTGAGTGATATTGGGACTTGAGCGATTGATAGAGATTTGCCGCTTCTTCTCTGTCCATCAGAAGCGGTTCAACAAGGGTATTGAGTAGCTCTGCACGATACTCGAAGTAGGTGACGAGCTTTTGACCGAGTTCCGTTAGTTTTTCGTCCATTTCGAGATGCGCCGAATGGAGACCAACTCTCTCTAGTGCATGTTTCATCTCGGCTAGGGAGTAAGTCTTGATGCGCTGCTGACCTTGCTCGGTATAGCCTAACACTTGGCTGATGATGCGAACATTAGCCCAAAAACGTTTACCCGATTGATCGAAACGCGAATCAGGTTGCATGTGCTTCACTCTGAATGAGTTTTTCTAATTGAAGAACGAACGCCGTTAGAGAAATGCCTAGCGCATGGCAGATGAAATGGACTTCCAAGATGTCGAGGCGGCGTTCGCCCGATTCATACTTACTGACGAACGATTGTGGCTTATGGAGCCGCCGGGAAAGTTCGAGTTGGCTAACCCCCGCCTCCTTCCGAATATCGCGTAGTAAGTGTTGTACAATGAGATTTTGTTGGGACTTTATGATGGCTGCCTCACAGCACAGCTTGCACATGCTCACCATGTATCATATGATAGGAAATATCTGTATCCCAAAATAGGATACTTTGTCTTATGGACTCTTTCACACAGTTATCGTTCGCTGAACTGTTGCAGCCTGAGAAAGCAAGAGCTATCCCATTTAAGACACAACTTTTGAAATGGATTGGGAATAAGCAGCGATTTGCTCATGAAATCATTGACTATTTCCCTCCCAACTTCGGCACCTATTACGAGCCATTCTTAGGGAGTGGAGCCGTTTTGGGGACGCTTGCACCCCAAGCGGGCGTGGCCGCCGATGTGCTTGTTCCCCTGATGGAAATATGGCAAACACTCGCAAAATCGCCCGAAACGCTGACGGAGTGGTATAACGAAAGATGGAATTTATTCTCGTCGGGTGATCGAAAAGAACAATATGAGCAGATCAAAGCCGCTTACAACGCCAACCCGAACGGCGCTGATCTTGTTTTCTTGAGTCGGGCTTGTTACGGGGGCGTTGTGCGGTTTCGTCAGGCAGATGGGTATATGAGTACACCTTGTGGCGCTCATGACCCCATACACCCCACCTCATTTGCAAAACGGGTTGCGATTTGGCATAGCCGAACACAAAGCACCCGTTTTCTGCTGGCAGACTTTGAAGATGTGATGGATATGGCTCAAACAGGCGATCTCGTCTATTGTGACCCTCCGTATGTGGATACGCAGACCATCCTGTATGGCGCACAAAAATTCACACTGGAACGGCTTTTTCGAGCGATAGCGCGTTGTAAAGCGCGAGGCGTTTATGTGGTCTTGAGCCTCGATGGTACGAAAAAGACGGGGAAAGTCAAACTGGAGTTACCCATTCCAGATCGTCTTTTCGAGAATGAAGTCATGATCAACTGTGGGCGGTCTATGCTCAGGCGTTTTCAACTCATTGGACAAACATTAGAGGGTGAGGTGGTCGCAGATCGGCTTTTGCTAACTTATTGAAATCCCTCACCCCTCTATTGTGACTCGAATCGAGGAAACTCTGCGCCCCGCATCGTGACATTCTGCACGCGCCGCCACCTCGCACGTTTGTTACACTCCATACAAACTTGCATTGTATGGAGCGCCGCCCGATGACCAACCTGCCCAAGTTCGATGCTCTACTGCCCGCCGAAATTGCCGAACGTGCCGCCGAAACAGGCGTAAAAAAAGCCGGTTTGAGCGCCATCAATACGCTAGTGCTGGCGGTGCTGGCGGGCGGGTTCGTCTCGATGGGCGGGCTGTTCGCTACCATTATGACGGCGGGCGCAGCAGGCGTGCTGCCCTACGGCATCATCCGCCTGCTTTACGGGCTGGCCTTCTGCCTCGGCCTGATTTTGATCGTGCTGGCAGGGGCGGAACTGTTCACGGGCAACACGCTCATCACGATGGCATGGGCCAGCCGCAAAGTGACCACCCATGCGCTGCTCCGCAACTGGGCGCTGGTATATACGGGCAATTTCATCGGCGCGGTCATCTCGGCGGTGCTGGTATTCCTCTCCGGCGAACACACCTTCGGCGGCGGCGCAGTCGGCCTCTCGATCTTGACAGTGGCGGCGAACAAGATGCACTACGGCTTCGGGCAGGCGCTGGCGCTGGGTATTCTGTGTAACGCGCTGGTGTGCATCGCGGTGTGGCTGACGATGGGGGCGCACACCACCACCGACAAGATCATGGCGATTTTGTTCCCCATCACCGGATTTGTGGTGGCTGGATTCGAGCATTCCGTCGCCAACATGTACTTCATTCCGGTGGCGCTGCTCATCAAAACCTTCGACCCGGCCTTCGCCGCCAGCACCGGACTCGACCTGAGCGCCCTCACGCTAGGCGGGTTCGCGGGCAACCTGATACCCGTCACACTGGGGAACATTCTCGGCGGCGTGGTGATGGTGGGCGGCATGTACTGGTTCGTGTATCTACGTCACCGCCCCGAATGAAATCTGAAAACCATCTCTTACTTGATAACTCAATTCTGCGTTAGAATGGTAATGTATGTATGGACTACAGTCTTTTGCTACGTCTCATCGCGTACAAAGATTTTGGCTGTTTAGTACAGCATATACATTCATACCTGCATTGCCGCAGGAAGGGCGCTATAGACTATGCTACCCGTTGATGCAAATCCCCTTCTCATAGGCAGCTTATACCGACTCATCCTCATCATCGGAATGGGTCTTGGTTTTTCCCTCATTCCGGGTCTTCTCCGGCAGCGGCAGTCCCCCGGTGCAAAAACTCTAATCGTCATCCTGCTCGCCATCAACTGTTCGCTGTTTTGTTTCTTTATGCAGTCCATCCCTACCAATGAACACGAAGCCTTCGTATGGGCACGATTGCGCTTTATTGGCCTTTTTCTCGCTGCACCACTGATTTATGAGTACATACTGATTGTCACTGATACAACCCGCCGACGCTGGTTGCTGGTACTTCTTTTCATCCCCAGTATTCTTGTTCAACTCATGCTGCTTTCCGAAACATGGGCATCCACAGCCTACTTCAGCGACTGGAAGATGATCAATTATGGTGCGCTGGCAGTGGAAGAAACCCATTTTATGCCCGTCGCCACGCTCGTCCGCATCTTCATCTATTTGCCCGGAATCTTATCGGTCTTCAATCTGCTCCAATATTCACGGCGCAGTAGCGGACATCAGTTGCGACAGGTGCGCTGGTTACTGGCGGCTATCCTGCTCGCTTTCCTCGGCGCAGCGCCCGCAACCCTGATGGGGCAGATTTACGGGGTCAACCCCACTCCACTTGGTCTCGCACTCTTTGCTCTCATTGCTGCATGGATGTTCCGTTCGCGCAACTTCGCCATCATGCCCGTCGCCTATGAAACCGTGTTGCGGAACATGCGCGATGCGGTGCTGGTGCTCGATCCCCAGCATCACATCATCAGCGCGAATCCGGCAGCCCGTGCGCTATTCCCGCAAACGAGCATCATCGGACTACCGGTTGAAGCAGTGCTGACCGAAGAAGCATTCCTCCAGCAATATCGCCCGTTACAACCTGATGTTGAAGTTGATCTGGAGGCGGCCATCGGGCAGGCAAAGCACCTGCACGAGATCAGCATATCGCCCATCCTCACCCAGCAAGGGAGAATCGAAGGGCGCATTATCGTACTGCACGACATCGAACACCGCCGCCGCGCTGAAGAATCTCTGCGCCAGAACGAATCGCAGTTGCGAATCATCACCGAGAACATGGCGGACATCGTGGCACAGTCCGACCTGATGGGGCATTTCACGTATGTGAGTCCCTCTGTCGAACATACGCTGGGTTTCAAGCCAGAGTACTGGCTCAAACTGCCGCCGGAAGAACATATCGCTGCCGTTCACCCGGACGATCAAACACATATCCTCAGCGCCTATCAAAACACAATTGTCACTGGCAATACCGGAAGAACCGAATACCGCCTCCGAGATCAACGCGGCGAATATGTGTGGGTGGAAGCCGTCTTTAATCGCGTGCAATCGGCGACGGGTGAACCCGACTCCCTGATCGTCACCATGCGCGACATCTCCCATCGCCGCCGTGCCGAGGAAGCCCTGCGCCAGAGCGAATCACGCCTGCGGATCATCACCGAGAACATGGCGGATATGGTGGTGCAGGCCGATCTGATGGGAAAGATCATCTACGTCAGCCCTTCGGTAAAAGAAGTGATGGGCTATGATGATACCTACTGGCTAAACCTGCCCGTAGAAGGACATTTCGCGTCCATTCATCCTGATGATGTGACAGCCCTTATCAACGCTTTTCAGGCTTCTATTGATACGGGCAGCGGCGGACAGGTGGAGTACCGGCAGCGCACCGCCAGTGGCGAATACATCTGGCTGGAATCGAACATCGAACGGGTGCAAGCGGAGGCGGGCGAAATAACATCGCTGGTCATCACCAGCCACAACATCACCCACCGCAAGCAAACCGAGACGGCACTGCGAGCGAGCGAGGAACAAATCCGCCACTTCCGTGATCGTCTGCAAAATCTATACCGCTTGAATTTGGAACTGTCAGG
>CAIVEA010000582.1 GCA_903904765.1 uncultured Chloroflexota bacterium | reverse complement strand
TTGTTTGGTTTTTTGCTTATTCACGGGGCAAAAAACAGCGCAAGTGCTTGTCGCCGAAACACTCGCGCTGTGTTCCCAACTCATTTTCAGGTTCGAAAACCTGTTGAGCTAAGACAACGATGATTTTCAACTAACTATTTTCATCCTAAGCCTAAAAGTTAAATTTCAGCATTAAGACAATTTTGCATTTACAATTTTCACACAAATCGAACAGGTGCAGGTGTTCATCACCTTCAGGGTGCATTCCCGGCGGGTGGCTGGGCGGTCTGCGTCAGATAGACGGCCTGCTGCGTTTCGCGTTCGCGGGGGAGCGTGTTGTCCTGCACCGTGTTGGGCGTGGCGCTGGGCAACGTTTGCGGCGGCTGTGTGGGCGCGGCAGCAGTGAGTTGTGCGCCACCCGGCAGCGGCAGCGCCGTCCATGTCGCCGTCGGAGTGAGCGTGGCGGTGGGCGGCAGCGTAACGGTGAGCGTCGGCGTGGGCGTGCGGCTGGGTGTGGGCGTGGCGCTGGGGCGCGGCGTGGGGCTGGCGCTGGCGGTCATACTGGGCGCAGGGCTGGCGGTAGCGGTATTCGTCGGGCTGGCCGTAGCGGTGAAAGTGGCGCTGGCGGTGGGCGAGGGCGGCGGATATGTGACCTGCATCAGCGGGCTTTCGGCCAGCAGCGGGTACTCACTGTCGGGCAACGCCGGAACGCCGCTATCCACGCTGCGCTGCGTGATCGCGCTGAGGACGTTGTACACGGGTTGCGCGTCCGGTTGCGGCGCGACCTGTTCCAGCAATTGGTCGGCCTGTTGCAGCAGCTCGAGGATGTCGGTTTCGTTTTGCGGGGTGCGAACCAGCGCCAGTTCGTACAGGACGCGGTGCAAATCGGTCAGCGTTTGCGCGTCTAACCGCCCTTGCTCATCCAGCACATCTATCTCGTACAGACGGTTGTGGGCGATCTGAATCCACAGCGCATCACGCGGGCCGCTGAGGGGCGAGAGCGCCAGCACAATCGCTTCCCACAGGCGCTTCAAGCCGTACAGCGTATCGCCGGGGACGGCCTGATCGGAAGCACGCACCAGTCCGGCACTGCCGAAAACCAGCATCAGCCCCAGCACCAGCATGGCGGCCATGCGGCTGAAGGCGAACGCATAAGCCGGAGTCCGGCGCGGCGCAGGTTTGGGTAGAGGTTTGGGGGCGGTCATCGTTGCCCGCAAGCGAGCTTCCAGCGCATCCACCGCCGCTTCGCGCATGGGCGGGGGGGCGGGCAAGCGGCGGGTCAATAGAGCAGCCGCCAGCACTGTTCGCAGGGCGGCGGCTTGTTCGGGATGCGCCCGCAGGCACTCCGCCACCGTCCGGCGACCAGCCAGCACGTCATCAAGGCATTGTGCCACGATGTCGTCAAGGGGACTGGGGCTGGCGAAATCGTTCATGATAAACCTGACAGGATGTTCTCCAGATCGAAACCGGATCGTTCAAGACGGCTGCCAATCGCCCGTAAAGCGCGGTGTTGCAGGGCTTTGATGGCGTTGGCGTTCTTGCCCATGATGACCGCAGTTTCCTCCAAGTTTTTGCCTTCGATGAAGCGCAGGATGACCACCTGTTGCTGCTCGTCGGTCAGGCTGCTCAAGGCGGTTCGCAGGGCGGCGGCAGCTTGGTCGCGCAAAAGATCGCTTTCCACATCATCCACTACCGCAATCGGCAGATCGTCCAGTTCCGCCTCGTCCGGCCTGCGTCCACGCCGGCGGTAGTAGTCCACCACCCGCGCATGAGCAATCCGGTACAGCCACGCGAGGAACGGCTTACCCTGATCTTGATAGGCGCTCATGCTTTTCAGTGCGCGGGTGAATACATCCGCTGTGAAATCTTCAGCCATCTGCGCGTCGCCCACGCGATGTACGATATAGCGATAGATGGCCTGTACATGAGCGCGGTACAGGGTGGCGAAAGCGTCCGCGTTGCCGCGAACCGCTTGCGCGATTAAACGCTGCTCCTCTTTACGATCCACAAGCCGCGCTCCATCGCGCCCGTTCAAGTGGTGCGCCATTCATGAGGTATACCGCGCTCTGTTCCAAAAGGTTACGCCCTGCTTGCACAGTTTTTAGAAATAAGCTGGCAGCAGTAGCGGCTGGTTGTTGATGACGGCGTAGTAATACGGAATCCAGCCCACGCCGAACAGTTCGACCTGAATATCCTTCTTGAAGGGCGTGACAGTATAGGTTTGCGACTGGGTGGCGACAGCGGCCCACTTCTCGTTGGAGGCCTGAATATCACGCTGATAGTCGCCTTGCAGCTTTTCCATCTGCGTTTCCAATTCCTGAATGACTTCCACGCTCTCCTTCAGGTCTTCGTCGCTCTGACGGCGGTAGCGCGTCACCCGCGAACTGCGCGAGAGGGTGTGGGCGGTGCGCCCCTTGAACAGGCTGAGAAGTGTTTCGCCGCGTGTGAACAGTTCTTCGCGCTTCAGGTCGGCCAGTTCTTTCTTCTCCGCGCTCAGTTCGCGCTCTTTGCGCTTCAGCTTGTCCTCCACCCGATCCATCAACTGCTCATACTTGCCGGAGAGCGCATCAATTTCGGCATCGCGTTTTTCACGCGCCACCTGCTGCACCTGCGACCAGAATTCGCTCTCGTGCGCTTCCGGGTTGGCGTAGATGTTCAGCGCCGCATTGAACAGGATTTCCAGCCGCGCCGTGTTGTACAGCATATCCACCAGTTCGGTACGCAGCGCCGCGATGCGCTTGGCATCCATCAGGCCGGGCGGCATATCGGCATACAACGCCGCGCCCAACGGCACGCCAGACACGCGGCGCGGATCAATCGGCACAGCCTGATAATTCTCCCAGCGCACCATGCCGGAACGGTCTACATCCGGCACATGGAAAGCATACGGGCGGTTGATGAACAACTGCGTCTTGCGATCTTGATAGCGAATCACCGCCTGCCCCAGCAGTACCGGACGATAGGCCAGCGACGAACCTCCGAAGGCCGTCACCATCGCGCTGGTCTGCTGCGCCCAGTTCTGGATGGCCTGATCGCTGCTGACCGAGGCCGGCAAGAAAATCTGCGGGATAGCCGTCGGCACAGCAGGCGGGTTGGTAGCAAAGCCGGGAGGGGCAGCCGCGCCGCGTGTGGTCATCTGCGAGTCCTGTGCGGACGGCAGCGGGGCGACGGGCTGCGTGATTTGCTGCGTCCAGCCCGAAGGCGAAGCAGATTGGGCGCTGAAGGTGGGCGGCGCAGGTGGCGCAGACGGCGCAAATCCCGGCGGGGCGGGTGGTGGTGCTGGGGGTGCAAAGCCGGGGGGCGCAGGTGGCGCGGACGGCACAAATCCCGGCGGGGCGGGTGGCGCGTTGATAGCACGCGGCTGTGCGGCGGCGATGCTGGAGGCCAGCGCCTGCTTCTGATCGGCCATCAGGGTTTGCACCTGCTGGCGAGTTAGTGGCCCGCGCAGGTAGCTCATGCACCAGCGGGTGTGTACCATCAGCGGCCCGCCGGGGTTGTGGACGTTGTGCAGCAAGAACACACGCGGCGCAATATCCGCGATCAGCCGTTGCACATCCTGCAAGTTCATGCCGTTGTCGGCGGCGGCCAGCGATTCAAGGCCGGCCATCACCCGCGCTTTGTCGTTGTCGGATTGCAACCGCCCGATCAACCATGTACCCGCGTTCGACAAGCCTTTGTAGTCCAGATCGCCGGGGTTCTGGGTGGCGAGAATCAGCCCCAGACCGAAAGCACGCGCCTGTTTGAGCAACCGCAAAATCGGGTCTTTGGTGGGCGGGTTCTTGGGATAGGGCGGGAAGTAGCCGAACATCTCGTCAATGTACAGAATGGCGCGGAGTCCGGTTGTGCCGCTTTGCTGGCGCATCCAGCTTTGGACATTTTCGAGCAGCAGCGTGATGATGAACTGCCGTTCGGCCTCGTTCAAATGAGCGATGTAGAAGATCGAGGCGCGGGCGCGTCCGTTGGGCTGGAACAGCAGATTCTGGATGTCCAGCGGTTCGCTGCGCACCCACGACTGGAACGAGGGCGCGGCTACGATGTTGTTCAAATCCATCGCCAGCTTGAAACGCGCCTTCTCCGGCATATACGAGTCCAGATCAGCCGCGCCCAGCTTGGTGAAGGGCGGCTTCTGCACCTGAAGGATAATATCCTCCACCGTCAGGTTGATGCCGCGTGACCAGTTGTACTCGAAGATGTTCGAGATCAGGATGTGTTCTTTGCTCTGCACAGCCTGCGCGTCCCGCCCGATCAGGCCGAGCAACGCGGTCACGATGCCGTTGATCTTCTCGCGCAGGGGTTCTTCGTTGCCCGCCCAGCCTTCGTGCGGCGCAGCCAGCGAGGCAAGGATGCTCACGGGCAGGCCAGCTTCCGAGCCGGGGGTGTAGATACTGTAACGGGCGGTGCGCTTCAGCCATTCCACCCGCGTAGGGGTGATGCCCCAGCTTGCCAGCCCATCCTTCCAGCGCGAGGCCACGTCCGCAGCATAGGACGGCACATCCATGCGGGCGCGGCGGGCATCGTCCTCATTCACCCACGAGCCGAAATCCTCCGGGCGGAACTGCGGGAAAGTCAGCAGCAAATTGGTGATGTCGCCTTTGGGGTCAATAATCAGCGCGGGGATGTTATCCAGCAGCGCCTCCTCCAGCATGGAAATGCACAGGCCGGTTTTGCCGCTGCCCGTCATACCCAGCACGACAGCATGCGTGACCAGATCACGCGCATCGTAATACACCACATCATCCGCCAGCTTATTCGCGGCAGGATCGTAACGACGACCTAGATAAAAGTTGCTCGGCGCTTCGATAAATGGCATGGGCTATGCTCTCCCGTTCCTGTGCCGGATACGCAGGGGTACATGCGGATTGGGCAAAACACCCTCACCCTTTATCCCTCTCCCTCAGGGCGAGGGACTGAATCCTCCCCTTCGCCCTGAGGGAGAAGGGGGTAGGGGATGAGGGTCACTACCGTATTTCCGAATATACCCGGATACGCATTTGAGTCTAGCACACTTGTTTGTGTTATGCAGCGCAGACAGGCGGAACAAACAGGCATGAACGCTCCCAAAATGAACGGAGTAAGAGTTTTATGTGATCTCACGCTACAATGAGCAGTGGCGGAAGCGGCTGCGGCTGAGTCCGTCCCCAATGCCGAAACCATCTGCGCGGAGTGACGATGCTGTAAGCAACCCAGCACCTAAAGGTGGGGGCTTTTAACAGCCCAATGCTTACCCGAATCAGCCGCAAGGCTACGTTAGGGACAAATAGATAGGCACTTCGGAATACCTCACCAGTTCCGAAC
>CAIVEA010000581.1 GCA_903904765.1 uncultured Chloroflexota bacterium | reverse complement strand
TTATAGTTTTCGTTATTTTTTCATATTCTCACCTGAGCAACTCGTATAAAAACACACAACCCGCTGACATCGCGGGCGGTGTGAGTTACAAATCTTCTCTTGTGCAAACAACAAAGGAAGAGACGTTAGTCAGGACTCAGCACCACCGGAAAAGCCCCTTCGCGGGCAGCGCGGTTCCACTGCACCAGTTCCGCCGCGCACAGCCCCTCGAAGCGGCTGATCTGCGCCTGCGCCTGCTCGTTCAGCATCTCCCACAGCGCGACAGCCTGCCGCGTGGGTGCATTGTCCGAACGCGCCACCTGATAGCTCAAGGCTTGCAGCTTGCCGTCAATTCGATCTGGGAAATGCGTCCCGTCCAATTCGCCGCTGAAAGTGTGCAGCCCCGGCTGAATCAGCGTATGTTCAATCTCGCTCAGCGCCGCGATCAACGATTGCGCCCCTACCACCACCACCGCCGCGTCGGATCGCCCTGTCAGGCGCTTCACGCGGTCAGTCAGTTGGTCGCGCAGCGCGTACAGGCGGGCTATGGTGCGGTGAATACTGGTCACGCGGTCACGGATGCGAATGAGCAAATCGAACTGCGCCTGATGTTCTGCCAGCGAAGTCTGCACACGCGGGTCGCGTTCAATCGTCACGGAGGCTTCGCGCACTGTCGCGCCTACCGTCAGGCGCACACGGTATACGCCCGGAACCAGCGCAGGCGGCATTACATACCCCAGCACCCCCGGCGTAAACTCCGCGCCCGGCGCTTGAATCGGCAGCACGAAACGGTTTAGCCCCGCCTCCCGCGTCAATGTCGTCCAGAAGTGCGGCACTTCGTTCAGCGCCCCCCAGCGCACGCCCTGTTCTTCCTCACCCGCAATCGGGTGTGTCAAACGCGAGCCGCCCGCCAGTTTGTAGCGTAGTGCTCCGGCGGGTTCGGGCGGCGCGGGCGGCTGCGGCGCTGTGCTGAACGACTGGTACACCGTGCCATTCGCATCCAGCAATTCCAGCGTCACATCGTCCGTCGCAGCTTCGCTCAGGTAATAATCCACCACCACGCCGGAGGGCGGATTGGCCGCCACATACTGCGCGTACAGCGAGAGCAAGCTCTCCAGCCCGTAAACCTGCCGCGTGATGCGAATCACAGGCTGCGGGTCGAACAGCAGCACACTTTCGCGCAAGCGTTCCGGCTGGCGGGCGATGTCGCGTAGCGGCGAGATGTTATCCAGACTCCACATCGAGCGCCCGTGCGTGGCGATAATCAGGTCATCTTCTTTCAGCGTCAGATCATGCACTTCGCAGGCCGGCAAGTTCAGCTTGAGGGGGAACCATGCCGCGCCATCATTCAACGAGGCGTACACGCCCACTTCCGTCGCGGCGAACAGCAGCCCCGGCACGGCGATATCCTCGCGCATCACCCGCGCAAAATGCCCATCGGGGATGCCGCTGGTCATGCGCGTCCACGTCCGCCCGTAATCGCTGGTCTTGAACAGATGCGGACGGAAATCGTCCAGACGGTGATTCGCTGCCGCCGCGTAAGCCTTCCCCGCCATGTGGGGCGAGGCTTCCATCCGCACCAGCGACCACTCCGGCATGTCCGGCGGTGTGACGTTCGTCCACGTTTTGCCATTGTCGCGCGTGACCTGCACCAGCCCGTCATCCGTCCCCGCCCAGATCACGCCGCGCTCTACCGGCGACTCGGCTACCGAGCTGATGGCCGGATACTGATGGGCGAGGCTGTCCTCCCGCGAAATCGGGCCGCCCACCTCCACCATTTTCGAGGGGTCGTTGGTCGTCAAATCCGGGCTGATTTCTTCCCAGCTTGCGCCCTCGTTGGTCGAACGGAACAGGATATTGCCCGCCACATACAGCACATTCGGGTCATGCGGGGAGAGTTTGACCGGAACGCACCAGTTGAAGCGGTACTTCAGCTTTTGTGTCTCCCACGCGCCCGGTTCCCCCCACGGGCCGATCTCCCGAATCTGGAACGTGGCATGGTCGTAGCGGGTCACGCCCAGACCGGGTAAATCGCTGGAATACACGACATTCGGGTTATCGGGGCGCACCGCGATATAACCGCTTTCGCCGCCGCCCACATCATGCCATTCCAACTGGGCGGGCTGCGAGCGTTCGGAACGGCTGGGAATCGCCAGTGTGCTGTTGTCCTGCTGCGAACCGTACACGCGGTACGGGAAATGGTTATCCGTCGCCAAGCGGTAAATCTCGGCTGTCGGCTGGTTCACAATGGACGACCACGAGCGCCCGCCATCGAACGACACCGCACCGCCGCCATCGTCACCGATGATGAGGCGCTGCGTATCGGCGGGGTCAACCCACAGCGCATGCTGGTCTACGTAGGGGGCGTTCATCTGCGCGAAAGTACGCCCGCCATCGGTGGATTTCCACAGTTTGCGGCTGACCACATACACCGTGCTATCGTGCTGCGGGTCGGCCAC
>CAIVEA010000580.1 GCA_903904765.1 uncultured Chloroflexota bacterium | reverse complement strand
CTTCGGAAGTGGCTGCTGCGTTGCATGATGGGCGGCCTGTGGTTGCACTAGAGTCCACATTGATTACGCACGGTCTGCCGCATCCGATCAATGTGGAAACCGCGCTGGCGATGGAAACCGCTGTGCGTAAAAGCGGTGCTGTTCCGGCGACAGTGGCGGTGTTGGGTGGGCAGATCACCGTGGGTCTGACGGTGGCGGACATTGAACGCTTGGGTTCGCTGACCAGTGGACAGGTTCGCAAATGCAGCCGCCGCGATTTTGCGATTGCGGTGGGGCTGAAGGAAGATGCGGCGACGACGGTGGCCGGCACGATGATTGTGGCACAGGCGGCGGGCATTTCGGTATTTGCGACGGGCGGCATCGGCGGGGTGCATCGTGGTGCGCCGTTCGATGTCTCGGCAGACCTGATCGAACTGGGACGCACACCGGTGGCGGTGGTATGTTCGGGTGCGAAATCTATCCTCGATCTGCCGCTGACGCTGGAAGTGCTGGAGACGCAGGGTGTTCCAGTGGTTGGTCTCGGCATTGATACCCTGCCCGCGTTCTATACGCGCAGCAGCGGGTTGCCAATTGATGTGCGTGTGAATACGCCAGCCGAAGCTGCGATAATTATCTCGGCCTCGCGGCGGTTGCAGATGCAGCACGGTATCCTGATCGCTGTGCCTGTTCCCGTCAGTGAAGAATTGTCTGCGGAAGTGGCAGAAACTGCTATCCAGCAGGCGACGGATGAAGCTGCCGCACAGGGTATTCATGGCAAGTTGGTCACGCCGTTTGTGTTGGGGCGTGTGGCGGCCATCACCGAAGGCGAAGCACGGCGGGCGAATATTGCGCTGCTGGTGAACAACGCCCTCACAGGTGGTCAGATTGCGAGTGAACTCGCGGCGCTTTCCGCATGACAGCCGGGGATAAGCCCCGTCTGGTGGGAATCGGCGGGATATTCATTGATGATATTGTGCTGTCCAACGGACAGACGTATATGGCGCAGTTGGGTGGCGGAGTCATCCATGCGCTGATGGGTATGGCGCTATGGGGCGAACGTCCGGGACTGGTCGCGCCGATGGGCGATGATTTCCCACCCAATTCGGCGGAACGTTTGCACCACAGTTTGGATATGCGCGGCGTGTATCATTTGCCGATCCCGCAGATCCGGGCGTGGCAACTGTTCGAGGAGGATGGGACGCGCCGTGAGCTATATCGCGTGCGCGAAACCGCCCCCTTTATACAGGGGCCGCAAACGGAAAACCTGCCCGATTGCTACCGTGATTGTGCGGGATACTATCTGATTCAGGATTTTGAGGGCATTCAGCAGTGGTGTACCTCGCTCAATGGGTTTGTGCTGTGGGAACCGTTGCAGCAGATCATGATCCGCAAGAACCGCGAGAAGATGCGTCAAACGCTGGCGATCTGCACGCCGAACCTTATATCCCCGAATCTTATCGAAGCGCAGGCCGTCTACGGGTTTAATGATCCTAATCGCTTGATTGATGCATTGTTCGAGGACGGCGCTCCGAAGGTGGCACTGCGAATGGGCGAGGCGGGTTCGCTGCTGGCTGACCGTGAAAGCGGTGAACGGGTGCATGTGCCGCCTGTGCCAGTGGAGCGTATCGTAGACCAGACTGGGGCGGGAAATACCTACTGTGGGGCGCTGCTGTGGGGGCTGATGAACGGGTTTGATTTGCGCCATGCCGGGGCATCTGGCGCGGTGGCGGCCTCATTCTGCCTTGAAGGGGTGGGTG
>CAIVEA010000579.1 GCA_903904765.1 uncultured Chloroflexota bacterium | reverse complement strand
TCCGCCGCTCGATCCACTCCCGAGCCGCCTCCGCACTGATCTCGACCTTCTTCGGCGCCGCGATGAACGACCATGCGAGGATCGCGAGATGCGCCTGCACCCAGCCCTTGAACCCATAGTCCTTGCCCCAGGTGTTCGCCAGCACGTCCATCCTCGCGAAGTCCCGCCCAGCGATCTGCGCCGTCACCAGCATCGCGTGACCGTTCAAAGGCGGCACATTGACGGGAGCCGGCACCTCGCCGTTGTCCTTCAAGCGGTCAGGGCTGAACCCATCATGACAGATCACGAACACCTGCACGGGAGAATTGTGCAACGCATCCCACATTTCGTTCGCCGTCGGACCGATATCCGTGATGACCGCCCGATCCGGAAGCACCCCCACCTTGCGCATGAACGCCAGCGTCGCCCCGGCCGGAAGCCCAAGCTGGTCGCTGTAGTCATCCGGGTTCTTCGTCGGATTCGCCAGCAGCCACGCCCCGCGGTGCAGCCTGGCATGATCCAGCGTCAGATTGTTCGCAAACAGGTTCCGGTCGATGTACTCACGCATCAGACACTCGACCAGCATCGCCGCGCTGAACGCCTCGCACCGCCCGGTAGCGCCCTGATCCTCGATCAGCGTCACCAGCGGCTCCCACTTGCGAATCTCCGTGAACGGGCCCGGGTCCGCCAGCGCCAGATCACGCAGGCCGGCAGCCCGATAGAGCGGGTCCGCAATGACACCGCGCAGCGAAGCCAGCTCCTCCACGCCCCACAACGGCTTCATGCCATTCCAATCAGACATAGAACGCCACGAACTCCCCTCGCATCGTGTTGTGACCGGGCCCCACCGTGACCTCGATGATCCACCCTCCGACATGCGCAGAGAGCCCCTTCCGCGTCATGAACGGAGTCTGCTTCTGGAACGTCCCAACCTGCACAGCGCACACGTTCCGATACGTCGGAATCATCTCCGCCTTGTGGAAATGCCCAATCGCCAACAGGTCAGGCTTGGTCCCTCCAGCCAGGCTCTCAACGATCTTCTGCGGCCGGTAGGAAAGGGCATAGGCCGTCCCCCCGCCAGGATGAAGAAGCTGCAGCACAAACGACCCGTTCGGAGTGTCGAACCGCACCTGCGCCGTGTCCTCGCCAAGAAACACGAAATCCTCGCGCGCATCTGCGATCATCTGCCCCACGGGCACTCCGGCGGCCTCCTTGAACGATCCGTCGTGATTCCCCGTGATGAACTTCGTCACCCCGAAACGCGAAGCATCCTCCTGCAAACGCTCGATCTGCTTCGCCACGCCGACATCGCGCAACTCGAACTCCTGCCCCTTGTAGATGCGGTGCCCATCGAGTACGTCCCCAGCATCGAAGAACGTCTCAACCCCGCGATGCTTCGCCGCATACTCGCAGAACGCCGCCTCCGCAGCCCCGTCATGGTACAGGCTCCCGTAGTGACGGTCACCCAGCAGGCCGAACACAAACTGACAGTCCTTCCGCGTCTCCACATGTACGACGTTCTGGACCCCAGCCAGCGCCTCCACCTTCCGGTGTTCAGCGGCAAGGCGGCGCTCCATCTCGCGCAGCTTCGGCTGCCCGTGGCGCGCCTCGAACTCCGCCAGCGTGCGCACTGACTTCTTGGTTTTCATGACACCATCGCCCTCATCTCCGCCGCCATTCGGGGAGTGCCAGCCCACGCCCGCTTCCCGTCGCGCTTCAGCACGACCAGATGTTCCGCAAACTGCTCACGGTAATTCGCCAGGTCGCCCAGGCTCACGCCAGCCCGGCGGGCGAACTGCTGCTCGTAGTCCCAGCCGGACGCTCCCAGCGCCTTCAGCGCAAACTTGACTTTGCGAGGGACGATGAAATCCTTGTCGAACTGCGCACGAAACTCCGCCAACGTCCGCACCGGAACATCTCCTGCAGTCGCACGAGCAGCCGCCAATCCTGCCAGCGTCCGCTTCGGTGAGCCCTCCGGGCGACCCGCCAGCCGGCTGTAGAGATTCGCGCGCGGAATACCCAGCGCCCGCGCCGCCGC
>CAIVEA010000578.1 GCA_903904765.1 uncultured Chloroflexota bacterium | reverse complement strand
TCACGCAGGCCGAGGCAGCGCTGGGCCTGGTACGGGACTATGAGGACCTGCTGGAGGGGCTGGGCATCGTGGCCACGGGCGAGGGGCTCTGACCTGGCCTGGCCTGTGTGTGCGTTTGCGTGGGCGTTTGCGTGGGTTCGGGCGCGGCGGGCTGCAACGAGGCTTCGACCACCGGTATCATCGCTGGGTGTGCGATCAGCCACACACCCAGCAGCAGTAAAACACTCAGCGCCGCCAGCAGCGCCCCCTGTCGGCGCATCACGGCGTAGCCGGTAGCATGGTGCAGGCCACCGGGGCTTGCCCGCCCAAGTAAGGCGCGAGGGTATCCTGCGGCGGGACGGTTCCCTTCAACCGTTCGCAGGTGCGCGTGAGCAGTTCGGCAGTCCCGACATCAGTGGTGAGCAGCGCCGTTAGCGTCCCGAAGTCCAGTGTGTAGGACTGGTTATCCTGCGTGGTGTAGCTCAGGCGCAGGTTCGTGCCATCGTAAGCGTACTGCGTCACCGTGCCCAGTAGCGTGGAGATGGGCGACATGGTGGCAATATCCCAGATTTGCGCGGCGCGATTGGCGTAGTTGGCGATGAAGTAGTTGCCGCCTTCCAGCAGGATGACCTGTTGCGTGATGTCCGGCAGGGTGGCTAGGAGCGTCACCCCTTCCGGCGCAACCGACCAGATTTCGCCCGGTGCATCGGCGTACTCGACGACTGTATAAGCGCCATCTTTGATCGGCACGATGTTCACGACGGTCTTCTGCCCTTCGCCCAGCACCCCGATGCGGGTGGCATCGGCGCTCGTCCACACTTCGGCGGGCTGGTTGCTGTCGTAGCGCACGATGAAGGCCGTATCGCCCAGAATGGATTTGATCTTGACCATGTTGCCCGTCAGCGGCGCAATTCGGTCCGCTTTCGTCAAATCCCATACTTCGGAAATCGAGTTGTCGGCATAGTTCACGACGGCGACGTGTTCGCCCAACGACATCCCCATATCCATCGTTTCCAGATGACCGTTCAGTCGGCTCGCCATTTCTAGTGGATCGGTGCGCCACAATTCGCTGGCGGACAGGTCGCCATAGCGAATGAAGAAATACTGCCCATCGAGATAGGTGATGCTCAGGTCAATCTGACCTTTCATTGTGACCACTTTGTTCATGCTGGGCGTTTGCTTCCAGATTTCGGCTGGCTTCTGCCCCTCGTACTCGACCATGATGTAATCTGTCCCGTTCAAGTGGCGCGCACCGGAGAGCCGCCCCTGCACGGTGGCAATCGAGCCGAACGGGTTGGTCAGCCAGATTTCATCATCTTGCCCCTCGCGGCGCAGCCCGAAAATACCCTTGTCGAAGATGACCGTCAGCACATCATCGGCTTTTTGAACTGGTTGACCATTGGAAGTTTGCCAGATGCGCCCGATCTCGTCCGTTTCGGCATAGTCTGCGAAGAAGTAACCGTCGTCCAGTGGCACGACTCGTTCCACATCGCCATCCAGCACCGCTTTGCGCGACATAGTGGCAGTTTCCCACAGTTCGCCGGGGTGTCCATCGCTGAAGCGGACGGTGAAGAATGCGCCGCCCTGCAACTGCACCACATTGGCGCTGACCAGATCGGTGACTTTTTCGGGCGGGGGCGCAATATCACCGCTGAAAGTTGCCACCGCACCGAGCGTATCCACGCTCCACAGTTCATCGGCGGCATCGTTGGCATAATCCACAAGGAAGATTTTGCCATCCCCCACCGGAATAACCTGTTCGACGGCGGCTGGGAAGTCCGCCAGCACTTCTGCCGGATTCAGCCTCCATAGCTTGGTCAGACCGTCGGCATAGCGCACGGCGGCGAAGCTATTCCCGCCCAGATACCACGTTTTATCACTGCCCGTCCCCAGTCCATCGGCGATATTGGCTTTCAGCGCCTCGCGCAAGGCGGTGTCTATCGCTGGATTGGGTGGCACATCGGCTCCCGCGTTTTGCCCGATGGTACCCGCTTCCGCCGCAAGATACAGCGCCAGACCGGGGTTCGTGCTGAGGATGGTGGGGACTTCTTTGGCAAGCTGTCCGGCGAGGTATTGCCGCAACTGCATTTGCTGTTGCATAGCTGCGTCTAGCGTGGTCTGTAGCTGGTTGATATTCGCCATCGCCGTTGCGTTGTCCACCAGTTGCGAGGCATAGCCTTCGATGGTGGATTGCGCGAGGGCTTGGGCGGCGGTAGCGGTGGCTTGCACATTGGCCTGCTGTGTGATGGCGGCATCCAGAGAAGCCTGTGCCTGTGCCTGCGCTGTTGCGCCTGCCGCAATTTGGGTTTGCGCTGCGGCCTGAAGGGTTTGCTCGGCATTGAGTGTGGCGACCAGCGCAGCTTTCTGCGCGGTGCTGGTCGCTAATTGCGCGACGGCTACGGCCTGCTGGGTGGCTAATGTTTCGCGTTCAACGTTGCTGCCGAACGCGAGGATACCGACAAGTGCCAGCGTAGCGGTCACGACCACTAGGGCGATTGTAATCGAACGGCTGCCCCAGCGCGTGGTGCGCTGCTGCCGTTGTTGCTCGATGGTCTGATTTTGTCGCAGGTGGCTGCTGACGCTGATATAGCTTTCGAGGACGGCGGATGGCAGATTGTCGAGGTTTTCCATCCAGCTCAATGCTTCGTCTAACGCCGCCCCGCGCAAGAGTGCCTGTTCGGAGTATTCGCGTGTGACCCAGTTGTTCGCCAGTTGTTCCAGTTCACTGGCATAGCGCAGGTTTTCGGCATCTTCTCGAATCCACACGGCGAGGCGCGGCCATTCGCGGGTCAGGCATTCATGGCTTAGCACCAGCATCCGGGCGCTGCTGTCCATCTGCTCGGTGAGCAGCCCTGCTGCTTCCAGTTGTCCGATGGTGAAGTTCACATCGTCCGCGCTCACCCAGTTGAACTGCAATCGTTCGCGTTCTATCGCACGGGTGAGGGGATCAGCCGTTTCGGCGGAGACGACACATTGCAGCAGAATGCGGCGGGCGACCAGTTGTTGGATGGCGCTCAAACTGTTGTAGACCGCCTCCGCCACCTGCGCGATCACGCCGCTGACCACGCCGATGTGATCGTAGCCGACCAACGTCATCTCGCCGCCCTCGAACAGGGTGGTGAGCGAGAACGATAGCGGCGGGAGCAAGCGCGATGGGTTCAGGCGTTTGATGTCTTGGAGCAGACGATCTACCAGCGCTGGGTCGAGGGTGATGCCACTGGTGCGCGCCGGTTGGCTGATGATGTCCGTCAGTTCGGCAGTGGTCAGGTCGGGGATGGTGAGCATCCGTTCTTCGAGCAGTTCCGCCCACTGGGGATATTCCAGCAAGCGTTCGCGGAAATCGTCGCGGATGACGATGCACAGATGACAAACTGGCGTGGGACGAGTGATCGCCCGGTAGAGCGCATCCAGAAAGTACACACGCTCCCCGATGGATACCCGTGCGAACAGGTTCTCGAAGTTATCCAGCACCAGCAGCACATATTTGCCGTCGGCGCTGATTTCGCCCATGATGTTCGCAACCGCTTCAGGGTCGGAATACACCCGTGCCAGCAAATCGGTGCTTTTGTCCATATCTTGCAGCAGCATGGCGACTTGCCGCAACGGTTGATCCTCTATCGAGATGTAAACCGCCTTGCATTTATTCCGCAGTGCGCCGGACATCACAATCGAAGCCGATGTTTTGCCGCTGCCGGCTGGCCCCGTCAGCGCGACCAGACGGCGCTCGTCCATCAAATAGCCGCGCATCCAGTTCATCAGGGCGTTGCGCCCGTGAAACAGCGGCACATCTTCTTCGTTATAAGGCCGCAGCCCTTTATACGGATTATTGCTCATGCAAGCTCCTCGATTGCTTCGGGAATCGGGTTTCGATGATTCAGCGATGGTGTGTTGGAAATTATTATAGCATCAGACTCTTAGGCGGGTAGTCACGACCCCAATCTGGTACTTTAATCTTATTTCTCGTCATTTCACACCCATCTACACTGAAATATGAAATTCGTAAACCAAATACGTGTCCTATACGGGCGAACGTGTGAGGGATGGCTGCAATCGTATGAACTACAAACTCGCACCCGCCACTGTCCTTATCCTGCTGGCGCTTTTGCTGGCGGCGCTGCTGAGTCCGGTTCAGGCACAATCGCCCGCACCGATGCCCTTGCGGACGCTGGCTCCACAGGCGAGTCTGGACATTGGCGCGGCGGTGGCCTTGCAACCACTGTTGACCGATCCACAATACAGCGCCACCCTTATTCGTGAATTTAACCTGATAGTTCCTGAAAATGCACTAAAATTTGATGCACTAAGTTCTGCTCCGGGGCAGTATAACTTCACGAATGCAGACTTTTTGGTGAATTTCGCACTTGCTAACCAGATGAAAGTGTTCGGGCATGTGCTGGTGTGGCATGATCGCATTCCAGCATGGGTAGTGAATGGCGGCTACACCCGCGACCAACTGCTGACGATCCTGCGGAATCACATCACGACGGTGGTGACGCACTACCGGGGCAAAATCGCCTACTGGGATGTGGTCAACGAGGCGGTCAACCCCGTCGGCGGCTATCGCGCTTCGCTGTGGTATAACACCCTCGGCGCAAGCTATATTGAAACGGCCTTCCGCACGGCACATGAGGCCGACCCGAATGCGCTGCTGTTTTACAACGATTATTCCAACGAAGGGCTGACCGCGAAATCCGATTTCATCTACAACATGGTGAAGGATTTGAAGGTGCGGGGCGTGCCGATTGACGGCGTGGGATTCCACATGCACATCCGGTTGGATAACCCGCCGGATATGGCGAAGGTGCGCCAAAATATCGCTCGTTTGGTGGCGCTGGGGTTGCAGGTGCGGATTACGGAGATAGATGTTCAAATCAATATGAGTACCGCCCCGCTGGCAGATCGGTTGAGCCAGCAGGCGAAGATTTTTGGCGATGCGCTGGCTGCCTGCCTCTCGTTTAGCAGTTGCACGGGCTATACCAGTTGGGGAATCACGGACAAGTACACATGGAAAGCGCCGGATACTCCGCTGATGTTCGATGCGTCGTACCAGCCTAAGCCCGCCTATTTCGCCGTGAACAATGCGTTAGTCAGTTATCTGGCTGGTCTGGGGCAGGTAGTCCCGGCACCAACGGTTCCAACACTGGTCATTCAGACGCTAGGCCGGCCTGTGCCGGGGCAGTCGCTAAGAGCCGTATTCAAACTCTATCAGATGAACGGCCTGTACGGGTTGGAGGTGCGTTGCAAGCTGCCTGCGGCGGCGGTGAGCAGCGGGACGTAAGGTGCTGGCGACCTGTTCGTGGGGAATAACAGTTTTGTGGTCAATGGCGGGTATCAGCCGGATGGGACGTGGATGATCGCCGCCAGTCGTTTGCGTCCCAGCCCCGCCATCACGGGTGCAGGGACGGCTTTCACGCTGCAATGGACTCTGGCGCAGGCACTTTTGCCCGCGCTCGATTGTACGGCGCTGGCGGCAGATGCCGATGGACGCACGTTGCCGCTGACGGTGATGACCCTTTCGGGGTAGGTTGGGAGAATGCGCCCATCCCCCGGCGCGAGTGATCGGGGGGGCGGGCGGGTTGCTGCTGGCGGGGGC
>CAIVEA010000577.1 GCA_903904765.1 uncultured Chloroflexota bacterium | reverse complement strand
CGGTCATCGGCCCCACCAATGATATTCATCTCTCTTGGTTCGTGCGTGGTATTCGTGAAAATCAAAAGTTGACGAACGCGGACTTTACCCGCGATCTGCGCGTGTTCTACAGTTACCTCCCCGGCAACCTGCCCGCGCAACCGTTGCCTACTTTCGCACCGACCATGACTCCGCAGCCTTCCGCCACGCCGTTCCAGTTTTTTGAACCGACCTCTACCCCGCAACCGACGGTACGCCCGATAGACAACCGCAATGCTGCGCCCATGCAAACGGCGGATAACTACGCCATGCAAGTGCTGGTTGTGGGGACATTGTTTGCGCTGGTCTTTTGCGCGGGCATCTTCGCACTGGTGCGCTTCCGCCGATAGGGATGGGCTGTTTCACGCGATAGGTTTGTGTTAGGTGCGCTTGCTACCGTGTGCATGGTGTTTTGATTTATCCATGTCACTCAGGTGGGCACATGACCATTACTTCTGAAACGACTGCCTCGAAACTTGCGGTACCCAATAGCAATCTTCAGTCTATCGGGCTGGTTCTTTCCAGCGTGGCCTTTGGCGCGGTAGGCCAACTGATTCTGAAAGCCGGCATGAATAGTCTGGGTAAGGTGCAACTCACGGGCGAGACGCTTTTGCACATGGCGACCAACCCCTTGTTGATCGTCGGGATTGCGATTTTTTTGGTCAGCACCGTATTGTGGTTGCTGGCGCTTTCTAAAGCCGATTTGAGCTTTGCGTATCCTTTCCTCAGTCTGACCTATATGGCGGTGCTGGTGGGCGGCGCAGTGTTGTTCCACGAACAGGTGACGCTCACCCGCGTGGTCGGGTTTGCCATCATTGTGGCGGGTGTGGTCATTGTGGCACGCAGCGAGAAGAAAACGGACTGACATGCGTATTGGCATCATTGGCGGCGGCTTGATGGGGGTTGCCCTCGCGTATTTTCTCACCGAGCAAGGGTTGGATGTGACCTTGCTGGAACAGGGGAATAAGCTGGGCGGGCTGAACGGGGAAATCCAGTTCGGCGATTTGCGCGTGGCTCGTTACCAGAACCCGATTCTGTCCACCGATCATGCGCTGCTCGATCTGTGCGAACGAATCGGATTGCAGGACGAGGTGATCTTCCAGAAGGCCGCCACAGGATTCGTATACGACAATGCGCTGCATTCAATGGCGACGTTGATGGATTTCCTCACCTTTTCGGTGTTGAATGTGCGTGACCGTATGCGCTTGGGGACGATCCTCCTTCGCACACGGGGCAAAGCGGATTGGGCGGTTCTGGATGAGATTCCGGCGCGGGACTGGCTGACGCAGCACGGCGGCGCGGAAGCGTTCGAGCGTCTGTGGCGACCCCTGCTAGAAGCGAAGTTCGACGGCGCTCATGAACGGGTATCCGCCTCCTACATCTGGGCGTGGCTGAACCGCATGGGTTCAATCCGTCGGATGCCAAACTTCGAGAGCAAAATCGGCTATTTGCGGCACGGGCATTATGCGCTGGTGTCCGCGCTGGCGCAGGCCTTTGTTGATCGTGGTGGCAAAATTGAATACGACAGCCGCGTGCAGGAGATCGAAGTGGCGGGCGGGCGGGTACAACGCTTACGCACAACAGGTAAGCCGCTAGAATTTGACCTGACCATCACCGCCATCGCCTCACCTGCATTGCTGCCGTTATTACCCGGCGTGTCGGCGGAATACCGTGCTGCACTGGCGAACACCAAGTATTTAGGGCTGGTGTGTCCGGTGTTGGTGCTGGATCGCCCCCTTTCGCAGTTCTGGACGCTGAACCTGACCGATCCGACCATTCCGTTTGCAACAGTGGTCGAAATGCCGCACCCCCATTACAAGGACTACACGGTGGTGCATTTGCCGCGCTTCACTGCGCCGGATAACGATTGGCTGGGTGTGTCAGATGATGTGATCCGCGAGGCGTGGCTGTCACATCTCAAAATCATCTTCCCGCAGTTTGACGAGCGTTCGCTGCGCTTTTTCGCCGTCAGCCGGGCACGGTATGTCGAGCCGGTACATTCTGTCGGAATGATGTCCAACCGCCCAGCGGTCATGACTCCTTACGCGGGGCTGGCGCTGGTGAACAGCAGTCAGGTGTACCCCGAATTGCCGACCAGCAACGCGACAATTGCCCATGCTCAACAGGTTGCCCAGCAAATCGCACAGGTGCAACCGCAAAAGATGGTTGCTCTATAAGGGGAGAAGCCCTTAGTCTGTGTCCCCTTTTTCCATATATGGAGAAAGGGGAGGGAGCGCCGGAATCTTCTTTTTTCCTCCCCATGTATTGGCTGAGGGATTAAGGGGGAGGACTCGCTTGAGGTTATCCCATTTTTCTATGTAAGAGATTAGCACTAAAATACGTATTCAGATCAACACGACTGCGGTGGCGATCTGCACACATGACGGAAAGAGAGTATTTTCCAAGATGCGCGTTTTGCTGCTCACACAGGTGCTTCCCTATCCTCCCGATAGCGGGCCAAAGGTCAAAACCTATTACGTGTTGAAATATCTGGCGCGGCAACATCGCGTCACGCTGGTATCGTTCGTGCGCGATACCGACAAGCCGGAATACATCCGCCATCTGGAAACGCTCTGCGAGAAGGTCATCACCGTCCCCATCACCCGTTCCAAAGTGCGCGATCTAGCTTTCCTCGGCAAGAGCTTGCTCACCAACCAACCGTGGATGATGCTGCGCGATGACCGGGCGGAGATGCGGGCGGCGCTGGCGGAACTGGCAAAAGGCGAACCGTTCGATGTGGTTCACGCCGATCAGACCAATATGGGGCAGTTTGCGCTGCCTTTCACCCGCAGTCGGCGCGTGCTGGATTTGCACAATGCGCTGTGGGTGCTATACAAGCGGCTGGCGGAAACCACCGCTGCTACCAGCCCGATGAAATACATCCTGATGCGCGATTGGCGGCTGCTGAAACGCTACGAGGGTGAGTTATGCCGTGCGTTCGAGGCCGTCACCGCCGTGAGCGAGGAGGATAAAGCCGCGCTGATGGAGGCGGGCGCTCGGGGCGATATGACCGTCATCCCGATTGCGATTGATACCGACGAGCAAGCGTTCATCCAGCGCCAGCCCAGCGGCCCGCATATCGTCCACATTGGCACGATGTACTGGCCGCCCAACATTGACGGCATCACATGGTTTCTCGATGAGATTTACCCGCGTGTGAAGGCGCAAGTCCCCGATGTGCGCTGCACGTTGATTGGGGCACGCCCGCCCGCCAGCATCAGCGAACGTGCCCAGACTGACTCCTCGTTGACAGTGACGGGGTACGTGCCTGACCCGCTGCCCTATCTACGTGATTCGAGCATGATGGTTGTGCCGCTGCGCTCCGGCGGCGGGATGCGCGTCAAAATCCTGAACGCGCTGTCGCAGGGTATTCCGATGGTGAGTACCACTGTCGGCTGCGAGGGCATTGCCGTCGAAAATGGTCGTGATATTCTGGTGGCGGATGATCCTGCCGCCTTTGCGGATGCTACCGTGCGCTTGCTGAAGGATGCAGCGCTCAACCAGCAGATTACCGAACGTGGACGACAGACGGCAGAGCAGAAATACGATTATCGGCAGGCGTGCAAGCCGCTGGATGCGATCTATACAGGTGGGACGGCGCGATGAAACTCTTGTTTATCTCGCCCTATATCCCCTCGCTGATTCGCGTGCGCCCCTATAACTTTTTGCGGGCGCTGGTCGCCAGAGGCCACCAAATCACGCTGGCGGCGCTACAACCCCCCGGCGATAGCGGCGAGGCGCTGGACAGCCTGCGCGGGATTTGCGCGGCGGTGCATGTTGTTCCGCACACGCGCAACCGCACCCTGTTGAACGGGCTGCTGGCGTTGCCCACCGGACAACCGGTGCAGGCCGCGTATTCGCGTTCGCCCGCCTTCAACACGCTGATCGAGCAATTGCTGGCGGCAGAAACGTTCGACGCGGCACATATCGAGCATTTGCGCGGTGCGGTGCTGGCGGAATGCTTGGGACGGTTGCCCGTCGTGTTCGACTCGGTGGATAGCATTTCGCTGTTGTTCGGCAAAGTGCTGCAAGATGCGCCCAGCCTGAAAAGCCGCTTGATGGCGACGCTTGATCTGGGGCGCACCCGCCGCTTTGAAGGCCGGCTGACGCAGCACTTCCGCGAAGTGACCGTCACCAGCGAGGCTGACCGCAAGGCGCTGGTGGAACTGGGCAGCGATAGTGACCATATCACGGTCATCCCCAACGGGGTTGATCTGGATTACTTCCAGCCGTTGAACGTGCCGCGTCATCCGCTGCGGTTGGTATTCACGGGCAAAATGAGCTACCACGCCAACGTCGCGGCGGTGGAAGATCTTGTGCAGAAGATTATGCCGCTGGTGTGGGCGGCGCAACCTGCGGCGGAACTGTATATCGTGGGCAAAGATCCCAGCCCGGCAGTGCTGGCGCTGGGCGAACACCCGCAAATCACGGTGACGGGTTCGGTGCCGGATATGCGCCCGTATCTGGCAGAGGCGGCGGTGGCTTTAAGCACGGTGCGCTACGGCGTGGGCATTCAGAATAAGGTGCTTGAAGCGATGGCGATGGCGACTCCGGTGGTTTGTTCACCGCAGGCGAATTCCGCCCTGAAAACCGTAAACGGACGTGATATTCTAGTAGGAGAGGATGCGGCGGCGATTGCGGCACACATCCTCGATCTGCTGGCTTCGGCGGATCGCCGTGCGGAACTGGGTGCGGCAGGCCGCCGCTATGTGGAGCAGTATCACACATGGGCGGCGGGCGCGGCGACGCTGGAAAGCCTGTATCGGCGGGCGGGCGCACCATTTATCGGAAGCGAATCGGGCGGGGGCAGTTATGGCGACGAAGGTGATGGATAGCACAGGCGGACAGTCCGGGTTCGATTGGCGCAACCTGAATCCGATAGCGATGCTGCGTCGCAATCATCGCAACAAGCTGCGGATCATTCAGATGTTCCTGATGTTCAGCGATACCATGTTGATCGGCTTGGCCTTCCTCGTGGCCTACAACATCCGTTTCATCGCGCCTACGATGGGCTTTTTCGACCCGGCTGGTGAAGGAAATACGAACTTTTACGCCACCTTCATCTACTTCCTGCTGCCGACGTGGTTAGTGATCTTCGCTATATTCCGCATGTACGACCCCAGCATCCTATTCGGCGGGTTGCAGGAATACGCGGCGGCCTTCAACGCCTGCACCGTCGGCATTGTGGCGGTCATCATCGTGACCTACCTCGACCCGACCATTCTCATTGCACGCGGTTGGCTACTGCTGGCATGGGGCTTGAGCGTGGGGCTGATTTTTGTGGAGCGTTTTGCCTTCCGGCGCTTCATCTACTGGCTGCGGCGGCGCGGGCATTTCATGTCCCCGGCGTATATCGTGGGTGCGAACGAGGAAGGCATCGCCATTGCCGAGCAACTCCTGAGTGCGCCGATTGCGGGTGTGAATATCGTCGGCTTTCTGGATGACGGTTTGAAACCGGGCGAAGAGGTGCTGCCGGGCATTGTAGTTCATGGCTCCACCGAGCGCACCGAGGTGCTGGTGCAGCGGTTTGGCATAGAACGGTTGTTGATTGCGACCAGCGGTGTGCAGCGCGATAAGCTGCTCGACTTGTTCCGACGCTATGTAAACGACGAAAACGTGTCGGTCTGGCTGTCGTCTGGCATGTACGAAATCCTGACGACGGGCGTAAAGGTGCAGGATGTGGGCAGCGTGCCGATGGTGAGCGTCAACCGCGTGCGCTTGACGGGCGTGAACATCTTTGCGAAGGCCGTGCTGGATTACGTCGGGGCGCTGTGCGGGTTGGCGCTGCTAATGCCATTGTTCATCGCCATCGTCATTTATATGAAGCTGACCGATCCGGGGCCAGTCATTTATCGGCGGCGCGTGGTGGGCGTGGGTGGGAAAGAGTTCGATGCGTTCAAGTTCCGCACGATGGTGGTGAATTCCAACGAAGTGCTGAGCGATCTGCTGGAGCGCGACCCTCGTGCCCGTGAGGAATACGAACGCTACTACAAGCTCAAGAATGATCCGCGCATCACGCGCATCGGCAATTTCTTACGCAAAACCAGCATTGACGAGCTGCCGCAGTTGTTCAACGTGCTGAAGGGCGAGATGAGCATCGTCGGGCCGCGCATGATTACGATGGAAGAAGTGGAGAAATACGGGCGCTGGGGGCTGAACCTGCATACCGTGAAACCGGGCATCACCGGACTATGGCAGACCAGCGGGCGCAGCGAATTGACCTACGAGGAGCGCGTCCGGTTGGACATGCGCTACATCCGCAACTACTCGATCTGGGTGGATATTCAGATCATGGTGCAGACCATTCCGGCAGTGCTGATGAGCAAAGGTGCATACTAACCCGCGCAAGAATCTCACCCTTATTATCCCCTCTGCGTAATGCGGAGTACCGTTAGAGAGGGGAAGTAAGATGCATGTGTGGGTCTTACACCTTTCGCCATGAGTGAGAAAAGTTGGAACTGCGGGTGAAAACAAAAACAGGGCGCACCCCATAACGGGATGCGCCCTGTTTTGTTCTAGGTGGTCAATTCAGACTGGCGGTCTGTACCCCGCCGGGTGTGGCGAGGACGGCCGCGAGCTGCGCCTGCCGTGCGAGATCAATGCTGTCCGCCAGTACGCGGGCGGCTTCCTGCGGGCTGTGGAATCCCGTGCTGTTCTCCGAGGAGATGAAGTCCCAGCGCATCTGCGCCCAGCGGTGCAACTGCATCGCCGTTGCCAACTGCTCGTCCGTCGCGCCTGCGGTGCGGGCGGCATTGATGGCATCAATCGTGTCGAGGAGCGCCGTTTCAGCCTGCCGCAGTAGTTCGGCAGTGGTGTTCTGGATGTTTACCACGCGGTTGTAGAGTTCATCCTCATCCACGTTATGGCAGGTCTGGCAAGCCGCGCTTAGATTGTCCAGCGGGCTGCGAACCCAGTGGTCAGACACCTTCACGCTGCCTTCGCGCACATACGGCATGTGACAGTCGGCGCAGGCCACGCCCGAAGCGGCATGGATGCCCGTGCTATACAATTCGGTTTCCGGGTGCTGCATCTTCAATAGACCGCCGCCGGTCTCGGCATGTTTCCAGTCAATATGCCCGACTTCATCGTAATACTGCTGGATTTCGTCAATATTCATGCCGTTCTTCCACGGGAAGGTCAGCACTTTGTTGTCGCCCGCGAAGTAGTATTCGACATGGCATTGTTCGCAAACATACGAACGCATTTCCTGACGGGTGGCCTTGCTCAGGTCAACGCCCATCGCTTCCATCGCGTTCACGAACGCCGGACGGGTGATGCGGAGTTCCATCGTCTGCGGGTCATGGCAGTCCGCGCAGGAACTGCCGACATGCAGTTTGTCTTTTAGTTCGTCATAGGGTGTGTGATTGAACTGCTCCCAGCCCATTTCCGCGATTAGCGCGGGTGCATTGGCGGAATGGCAGTTGGCACAAGCGCCCGGTTGTTTGACGATCTTCACGCGCTCGGTTTCCAACTGATCTTGCAGCATGTAGGCATGACCGCGTTCTTCGTTGTGATCCTTGCTGAAGGCGTAGCCTGCCCACAGCCGGACGAGCGCCGGATTGCGTTCCAATTTGCTGTACGGATCAGAACCGCCGTAGGGGGTTTGACCGTAGTTTTCGGCAGTCCGCAGGAAGGATGCGTATTCCACCGGGAAGTTCACACCCCATACTGCGGGGTCAATTTCACCTTCGGGAATCTCCTGCACTTTCAAGGGCAGCATACGCCCCTCGGTTTGCCGTGCGGTGATGTTGACCAGTAGCGCCGCCACGCCCGCCGTGAGCAGGGCAGAGCCTATAAAAATTAGTCCATAGATCAGCCATTGACGTGATCGGTTCATGGTTATCTTTTCCGTTAATTCGTTAGCCGGTTTTCGTGTCCTACATTCTCATGACATGAGGTGCAGGAGCGAGATTGGTCACTGTGTAAACCGTACACCTGACTGACGGTTGTCTGATGACAACCGATACAGTTATCTTGCACGATTCCCGCATTACGTTCTTTGATGCGGATGTTTGCCGGGTAGTCTTGAAGGGTGAATGCCAGACTATGGTTGAAGCCGTTTAGTGCTTTGGTGAACCACTTGTTCACGATGTTGTGCGGCATGTGGCAGTCGTTACAGACAGCGACGGCCTTATGGCTGCCCTGTCCCCATGCCGTATATTCTTCTTCCATGACATGACAGTTGGTACATGCTGCGGGATCATCCGAAAGATAGGATGTCCCTTTGGCATAGGCGAACGTGAAAACGCTCAAGCCCATTAGTGCCCCGATCATGACGAATAAGATGCCGACGAAGAAAGGCGGACTCGCCCGTGATCTGAAGAATTTCCCCACATTTCCTCCTGTAAGACCCGTCAATGCAATCGAATGTGTCACACTGAATGTGAGATTAACACAGGATGAGAATGAAAAAATTGATCTAGATCAATTTAACGTGACAGATTGCCGATCTTCGACAATCGCCACTAGCGCCTCCAAGTCCAGAATGTCTACATGCTTGTGAGCGCAGGTCACGATGCCCTGCTTATTCCACTGGGTGAGTGTTCTGTTGATGGTTTCGACAGTTGTTCCGGCAAACTCGGCCAGATCACGCTGCGATAGGGGAACATCAATCGAAATCCTATCACATAGCTGCTTGCCGAATTTGTCACTGTAATGCAGCAGGGTGCGCGCTAAGCGTCGTTCTACGCGCTCTGCGGTCATATAGCGGATGCGCTGATGGGCATGATGCACATGGCCGGTGAGCAGGTCAATGATCGCCAGCCCCAGTTCGGGATACTGGAGTACGAGTTGGCGGGTGCTTTGCCCATCTATTGCAATCACCATGCTGTTGTGGATGGCTTCGATCTGTGCTGGATGGGCATAATGCCCCGAAACGGCCAGTAGACCAAAAATATCACCGGGGCCGTAAATCTTCAGCGTCACGCTGATTCCCTTTTCATCCTGTTCCACCAGTCGCACGCCACCTTCGATGACGGCATAAAAGGAGCGAATGACATCCCCTTGATGCAGCAGAGTTTCCTGTGGTTTGAGGCAATATACCTGTGCATGATCTCGTAATGCGCCCAAGAGGTGCGGACTGAATGGCTTGAAAGCTGCAATAACGCTAAGGTCTTGGTGTAATAACTGCCGATGCATTGATACTCCCGATTTGGATACGGCGAATCACTTCCTATTTTACGGGATAATGATCAGTAAACCGTAGTGAAGTTCTGTGGTTTATAGGGCGCTAAATGTCATCAGTTTAGAGTGTGAGATCATGTTAAACAATTGCCTTGATGAATTTAGGCTTTTTGAACGACTTCTGAACAAGTTGCTGTTAAAGTAGCAAACATCGAATGAGGAGGCGTAACAATGATGGAAACCCAGAACGACGATTTGCCTGTGGGCCGCATACT
>CAIVEA010000576.1 GCA_903904765.1 uncultured Chloroflexota bacterium | reverse complement strand
CTCCGTGAGCGCCGCCACCGACAGGCCGCCGCCCAAGTTCAGTTCAATCGGCGCGTCGCGGAACGAACGCGCATCCAGCAAGAAGATGGCCGCCGTATCGCCCCATGTCCGGTAGCGATAGAGTTTGATTTCGTCCGCTGTGCGCGGGTCGCCCGTATCGCCATAACGTTCATCGGTCAGCGGGTTATATTCCTGAAAAGCCTGTAGGCCCGCTTCGTACAGTGCCGAGTCGTTGATGAGCGTCGCGCCGTCGCCTGTGAAGCGCGGGTCGCTGTTGATGACCGCGCCTCCCGCATAGTCGTTACGCACCTCATGATCGTCCATCGTAGTGAACACGGCGGTAGCGGCGCGGAGTGCTGCGCGGGTGTTCAGGCCGTAGCGTTCGCCATAGCCTTCGGCCTGTTTCAGCCGGAACTCGTCCACCGTGAAAGCCATCTGCCCTAGCGCCGGAGACGGAAAATCGGTGTACACCGTGTCGCCGTGCTGCACGAAGAAATCCAGATCGCGCTCTGCTGCATTCGCAATCGAAGGATAGGGCGCAAGTTCGCCGCGCCAGTCGCCCGTCACGCCGAAGCGCAGCGGGGCGCGGGTTCCGGCAGCGGGGGGCGTGCGGAAGCGTCCCTCGGCCTGCGTTCCGGCGGCATCCTGCACGCGGTAGACGTAAGCGGTGGCGGGGGTTAGTCCGCTGAACAGGGTTTTGACGGGCAGCATCGGGTCGGTCACGGTCAACGTTTGCACCGCGACCAGCGTGGCGAAGGTCGGGTCGGTGGCGAGGCTCATGGTGAGTGCGCCGGGGGCGGTGCTGCGCGCCCATAGCACGACGCTGGTTTGCGTCACATCGCCAGCTGCAACACCGTCCGGCAGGGTGGAGTCCGCCATCTGGCGGGCGGCGGCGGGGGCGGCGCACAACAGCAGCGCGGCCACGATCAGGAGCAGGCGCAACGGGTTCATCATGGAGCAAAACTCCTTAATCCACCCTACCCCTGTAGTCCCCTTTTTGGGGTAAGGTTTTGGGGATCGAATGTTTTTGTAGGGACACGGCGCGAGCAGTGTCCCTACGAATGCCCGTCTTTTGTCTGACTCCCTTCGCTCTGAGGGAGAAGGGCTGGGGATGAGGGTGGTTAGTCCAGCGATTCGATGGCGATTCCAGCCTCGATCAACGCCCCGCGCAGGCCGTCCTGCTGTCCGGCGCGGACGATGACCGCCATTGGCCCCAGCCGCGCCCCCAGATAGCGCCGCAGGGTGGGCGTGTCGTAGATGCGATCCATCGTTTCCGGCGCGGTTGTCCGCAGCACGGTCACAGTTTCCAGCGTGACGGTGGCGCTCGGTCCGCGCTCCCACTGGTCGAGCAGGCGTTTGACGGCGGCGGGCAGCGGCGCGTCGCCCATCGTGCGCCCTAAGAAACTGACGATGTGGGCGGGAGTGATGCCCTGTTCGGCGGCCTGCTGAATGCCCGCGCCATCTAGCCGGTAGGCATACGGGTCGCCCGCCGCACCCCATGTCGTGAACCGCGCCACCTGAAAGCGGTCTACGCGGGCGATTTTGCGCGACACGAGAATCGTGCCGTCGTCGCGCACACTGATTTTGTCATCGGGGTCGGGCGGGGCAGGCCACGCGCTCTGCTTCAGATAGCCGCGCCCGTAGGCGGTCAGCCGCGCCGCTTCGTCGGCATGGTCTACCAGCCCCAGCCAGTGCAGCGGGCCAGTGACGTAGTATTCCAGCAGCGCCCCTTCCACCGCGTCCCAGCTTTCAAATCCGGTCAGGAAGTCGCCGGCCTCGTTGCGGATGTACCAGCTTTCGTAGTCGCCGGGGCGCTGGAAGTCGGCATCCGTCTCTTTCACGGCCTGAATGAAGCTCTCCAGCGACCACCAATCGCTGGCGGGCAGCAGTTCGCCCATCAAATCCAGCGCGTTCGCCCGCACCGCCGCCGCGTCGTACTCGTCCAGTTCGCCGCCCGGTTCGGGGTACAGGCCGGGGACGTGCCACAGATCGCGCAGCAAGGCGGATTCGCGCCATGCTTCTGCCAGCAAGCGCACCTGTTCGGAGCGTTTTTGCTCCAGCCAGCGGCGTGCGCCAGCGCGGTTGGGATAAGCGCGTCCGTTCTGAAATTCCAGCAGGCCGCTGCTCAACGCCAGCCGGAACAGGAAGCTCAAACGGTCTTCGTCGGGTCGCAGCAGGAAAGATTTCAACTGCGCCCAATCGTCGGCGTTCAGGCGGTCATCACTGACTAACGGGGTCGCAATTTGCACGAAGGCCAGCACTGTCGTCAGGTCGTCTACGATGGACGTGTCGGCGGAGCGAATGTTCGTCACCGAGTCTAGTGGTTCGACCAGCGGGATAGACTCAATCGGGGCGCTACTGCTCATCTCACCGGGTAACGGTTCGAGATTGGAATACGAGGTTTTACGCAGCGGCAGCACCGCCGCCAGATCGCCGGGGATGTAGACTATCACACGCGGGCCGGTGTCCGAAATTTCAAACATCTGCGCGATCAGGCCGCGATAGTACAGCGCCTCTGTGACGCTCTGCGGCTGTTCCAGCGGTTTTTCACGCTCGATTTGCGCCGCACCCATCGGACGGATTTCGCCGAACAGCCGCCCGAACTTGGACATGGGCATCTTGCCGCCGGAGCTGACCAGCATTTGCAGCGCCCCGCGCTGATCTTCCTTCAGCCCGTCCCACACGGCCTCGACCTTCACCGGATCGAGCATGATCTCGCTGAGGGCGCGGGTGGCAGTCTCCCGGTCAGGCGCGACCAAGATGACCTTCCAGAACTTCGCCAGCGCGGGCAGCATTCCGACATCAATGTCTTCGTTGAGGGCATGGAACAGTGTTTTCATACGGCTAGTCTAGTCGGATAGGGCTATTTTTGCCAGCAGCAAGGGAGTCCCCTATCCCCTTTCAAGGATAGGGTTCTGGGGGTGAGGGGTCAGCCCCCCCAGATGAGGCGATACTAGGGGATTGCTAAGGGGTTGGTGAGATTCATTGACTCCGTTATGCGCCCCTTTTATGCTCTCAACCTAATGAATATTAGGGAGCGCAGATTTCGCTGTGCAACGACCCCATTTCAACACGCCCGCCCGCGAACGAGTGCTGCACACCGCCGAAGTGCTGTTCACCGAACGTGGCTATTCCGCCGTCACGTTGCGCGACATCGCTGATGCGCTGGAGATGCGGCAGGCCTCGCTCTACCATCATGTGCCGGGTGGCAAGGAAATGTTGTTCGTGGAAGTGACCGAGCGCACGATGCGCCGCCACCGCGACGGGCTGGAACAGGCGATTGCGGCGGCTGGGAATGATCTGCGGGCGCAACTGAAGGCGGCGGCGGGCTGGTTGCTGTCGCAGCCGGTGATGAACTACGGGCGCATGATGCAGTCCGATATGCCTTCGATTGGCGAACCTCACGCCGAACGCCTGCGGAAAAGCACCAATGACTCGCTGTTTATCCCGCTGCGGCGTGTGTTCGAGCCGTTGTTCCCGCACACGCCGATGCGGGCGGGATTCATGGCTGGCACATTTCTGTCGCTGGTGGAAGGGCTGCAAAACCTGCCGGACTCGTTTACGCCCCTACCCCGTTCGCACATGGCCGATTTCTTGATTGATGTATTACTCGATGGATTGAACGCTTATCGTGAGGAATGAACTATGACCCCTATTACCGCTGATTCGCCACAACCGTCTGTCCGCACCCAACCCCCGCGCCGCGATATTCAAGCGATGTGGGCGGGGGTGGCCTTCGCTTTCCTGTTCACGGCGCTCATCTACATCGCTGGCCCGGCGCTGGAGCCAGTCCGCGCCACGCTGCTGCCCGATCAGGGGCCGGCGTGGTACTTCTGGAAACTGCCCGAACCCACGCTCATCACCCGTTTGAGCGTGTGGGGGATGTATCTGGCGCATCAGTTCGCTATCTTCGGCTTGATCTGGTACGCGCAAACCCGTGTGAAGAAGTACACGGGCGGGCTGCATCCGGTCAACTGGCTGGCGCTGGGCGTGAATGCGCTGTTCACGGTGCTGCACTTCGTTCAGACGCACATCTGGTACGACGGGCTGGCGCAGGATGTCTCGATCTTCACCTCGCAGGGCGCGGTGATCGTGATGCTGATCTGGATCATGCTGATGGAGAATAACCGTCGCGGCGTGATCGCGGGGAAACCGTTGCCCATCGGCAAGCGTGTAATCTCGTTTGCCCGTAAATATCACGGCTACTTTTTCTCGTGGGCGGTCATCTACACCTTCTGGTATCACCCGATGGAAACCACCCCCGGCCACCTGATGGGCTTCCTGTACACTTTCCTGTTGCTGGTGCAGGGCAGTCTGTTCTTGACGCGCATCCACGTCAACAAGTGGTGGATGTTCATTCAGGAAGTGGTGGTGTTGGCGCACGGGACGATTGTCGCCATCGTGCAAGGCAATAATATGTGGCCGATGTTCTTCTACGGCTTCGCGGGGGTGTTCATCCTCACGCAGATGCACGGGCTGGGACTCAGCCGCCGCGTCCGCTGGGGGATTTTCGCGGCCTATGTCTTGAGCGCGGTGGTGGTCTACAGCGAACGCGGTACGAAGCGCCTGTGGGAACTGATCGCCATCCCCACGATTGATTATCTCGGCATCGTCATCATGGCGCTGCTGTTCGCGGTGGGCATCTGGGTCTATGACCGTCTGCGCGGCAAGCGTCCGGCAGAAATTGCGCCCGCCATCGGGGACTAAGGTAGTACCCTCATCCCCAACCCTTCACCCTCAGGGCGAAGGGAGCAAGACGGAAACATGATTTTACAAAGCGAGGGTTTCACCCAGTTTCCCTAAGCCTCTACACGAAACGGAGTGTGTGCAACATGGGTCTTTTAGAGAACAAAGTCGCGGTCATCACGGGCAGTAGTCGCGGCTTGGGCTATGCGATTGCCGAAACCTATGCCGAACAGGGTGCGGCGGTGGTGCTGGCCGCCCGTACCACGAAAGCGGTGGACGAAGCGGTTGCCAAGTTGCAGGCGCGGGGCTTCCGCGCAACCGGGGCAGCCTGTGACGTGGCGAACCATGAACAGGTGGCGGCGCTGGCGGAACATGCCGTGCAGACCTTCGGACAGATTGACATCTGGGTGAACAACGCCGGAGTCAGTGGCGCGTATGGCCCCACCGCCCATCTGCCCAACGAGATGTTCGAGCGCGTCATCAACACCAACATCACCGGCGTGTACTACGGGTCGGTGACGGCGCTGCGCTATATGGTTCCGCGCAAGACGGGCAAGCTGATAAACCTGCTGGGGCGCGGTGAAGGCGGCCCGGTGAAGCACCAGAATGCGTATGCATCCAGCAAAGCGTGGGTACGCAGTTTCACGCTGGCACTGGCGCAGGAATATGCGGATAGCGGCGTGGGCGTGTACGCCTTTAACCCCGGTCTGGTGGATACCGACATGCTGCACCAGTTAGAAGCCGTGCAGGGTTACGAGCAGAAGTTGAATCCGCTGCGGATGGTAATGCGCTTCTGGGCGAACCCGCCGGAAGTCCCCGCGCAGAAGGCGCTGTGGCTGGCTTCTTCTGCCACCGACGGCAAGACCGGCCTGCGCGTGAACGTGCTAGACCTGAAGCAGACGGTGGGCGGGTTGCTGCGGGATGCCGGACGGCGGTTAACGGGCAAAGCCGCCCCGAATACCGATCTGAACATCACCACCGTGCAACCGATGATTTAGCCTGTAATCTACGGGGCGTGGTGAGCGCCCCTATTTACCTGCATAGGCGATTATTCATCTGATATAATAAGTGGGACAGCAAGAGGAGGTTCGGACGATGACTGACCGAACAATCACCCTGCGTTCCGACTTGGTGGAACGCATTGAAACTTTAGCGGGGCAACAGGGGCGCACCCTCGACGATGTACTAGGGGAACTGCTTAACCGTTACATCCCGGTTGGTGGCGATAACTGGCTACTGGCAGTCGCAGAAGGCATGGAAGCGGCGGCTATCACATGGATTGACGACCCAGATGCGTCCATAAACAGCCGCGCCCATTTTGAGCAGCATCTACGCGAGCAGTGGGAAAAGTCACAAAGCGAAGGCAGTGATGGCTGATGTCCTCATTGATGCTAATTTTCTGGTTGCTATCGGCTACCCTCGTGATCGCAACCACCTGAAGGCAAAAACATTTGCCGCGATCGGGACACATCGGTTTCTTGTGCCGGATGTTGTGCTGGTTGAAGCAATGTACAATCTACAGCGATTGGGTGGCACATCAGCAGCGGGCAGAATACGCAAGACTACTGCTCACGCAATCCACACCGTTTCTTTCTCTGGCAACAGACGATTACACCCGTGCCGTTGAAATCCTCAGCGCCTATCAGGATGTGCCACTGGATTTCGTGGATTGCTGTATCACGGCACTGACCGAACGAATGAATATCACACGCATCTGCACCTTTGATCGTCGTGACTTCATGATTATCCGCCCTTCTCACACCGATTATTTCGAGCTACTACCGTAAGGTAAACTCGCAACAGGGAGTGGCGAAGCCGTTTGATGCCCTGTTGCCTGATTGGTTCGATAATCCTTCCCACCGCATGATACAATCAAGCGCATCTTATTGGATGGGAGGGTGAGGTTATGAAAATATACTTTTTCCGGCATGCCCACACCGAAGACGCGCAGGCACCGGAATTTGACGATTTCACCCGCCCGTTGAGCAAACGTGGATTTGACCGCACCCGTGCGGCGGCAACGGCGTTGCAACGCTTGGGCGCAAAACCGGTGCGGGTGGTCAGCAGTCCCCGCTTGCGGGCACGGCAGACCGCCGACACGCTGGCGCAGGCCTTCGGTTTGCCCGTCATCGTGCGCGAAGAACTCAACTTCGGTTTCAATCCGGCCTTCATCACGGCGCTCGTCGAAGAACTGGACGACGAGGACGAGGTGATTCTGGTTGGTCACGAGCCGGATTTGAGTACAACGATTGCAGCGGTGGTGGGCGGTGCAGATGTGGTGATGAAGAAGGGCAGCCTTGCGCGGGTGGATTTATTCGCGCAACAACCACCACGCGGGACGCTGGTCTGGCTGTTCACCCCGCGTGTGATGGATGTGATGGCCGGGCAGGAGCCGTAAAACCTGCTCCGGCTTTGTGTGTGCGAATAGGCGTTTAACCGACGACTGTTGGAACGGGTACTGTCCACGCCAGCGCCTCCGGCAGGATGCTGCGGAAGCCCACCAATCCGTGACCGCTGCCAATCTCGTAATAGCGATAGTCCACTTCCGGGCGTGAGCGCAGAATGTCACGCAGCGCCTCGGCTGGTCGCAGGAAGCGGCTACGTGCTTCGTAGCGCCCGACGGATTGGAAGATGCGCTCCGGCAGCACACGGGCATTACGGAAGCGCGTGGCATACGTTTGGAGCAAATCCTCGTCCGCACCTTTGCCCAGCGGCGGCGAGATCAAAATCAAGCTGCTGAACACGGCGGGATTGAGCAGCGCCGCATGTGCCGCCGCCACTGCGCCCACATCCACGCCGCCCAGACTCAGGCGCGTCGGGTCTACGCGGTAGCTGACCTGCACCATCGGCAACACTTCCAGCAGCAGCGAACCATATTGCCGATCATTCCCCACATATTCACGGATGCGGTTTTGTGGTTCGGCGCTCTGCACCATTGCGATCAACGCTGGAGCCATGCGCCCGTGCTTGATGAGCGTGTCCGCGATCTGCGGCACTTGCAGCGGGCCGTTCGCCCATTGACCATCCATCAGGATTAGCAGCGGGTAGGTTGCCTCCGAGTTGTCGTAACCGGGCGGCGTGTAAATCCATAGTTTGCGCCCGTTCACGCCCAGCTGGGCGCTGTTCAACACATGCTCCAGTACGCGCCCACGCGGGACAGCGGGCATGGCTGACCAATTCGCAAACGGGCGGGCGTTCGGCATCCGTAGCACCGAAACCGACTGTCCCGGCATGGTCATCCGTAGGGGATTCAGCGGGTCGGGCTGCCAGTGCTGTGCCATGCGGTTGGCAATGTCGCGCTCCTGTGCCAGCGGGGTCAGCGGGTCGTCAATCGCCAGCATGTAGTCCAGCAGGTCGTCGTCCTCGAAAGTGCGCGTCACATACCATAGCGTTGTGCCTTCGAGATTGCTGAACAGGTCGAAGGGCGGGTCGGACTTGATGGTGTCCAGATTAAGCGCCACGCTATGCTTCACATCCGTGCTGTTGTAGACGAATGTGGCTTGTTTGCCTTCGATCCAGGGCCAGTGAGGACGTTCTTTGAGCAGTTCATCCACCAGCGCCTGACGGCTGCCATCAGTGGCGGCGCGGGCAGCGTTCAGGAACGTGGTAAAGGTATTCCAACGGGGCATAGCCATAGCTCCTGCGGTTGCGGACGATTGGGACATACATCCTATTCTAGCATCAGGAACTATTCTGTACGACTTAACGATTGCTGAAATTTGAAAAGAGGCCGCTATCGGGGGAATTGCTTCAAAATAACATTCGAGGGCAGGTTCGCTATGCCTGCCCTGTATGTTGCGGATGTGGAGAAGGGTTAG
>CAIVEA010000575.1 GCA_903904765.1 uncultured Chloroflexota bacterium | reverse complement strand
GTGCAGTGCGGCATGGGGCGCACGGGCAAACTGTGGGCGCATGAACACAGCGGCGTGACACCGGACATCATGACGCTGGCGAAACCGTTGGCAGGTGGGCTGCCCATCGGCGCAATCCTGATGACCGACGCGGTAGCCAGCGCCATGCACGCGGGCGAACACGGCTCGACCTTCGCCGGCGGTGCGCTGGTGACGGGCGTGGCGGGGCATGTGCTGGCGCGGGTGAGCGACCCGGCCTTCCTCGCGCATGTGAACGAAATCGGCGGCTATCTGATGGATCGCTTGAGCGAGATTAACAGCCCGCTGGTTAAAGAAGTGCGCGGCAAGGGGCTGATGGTGGCGCTGGAACTGACGGTGGATGTATCGCAGGTAGTGGAAGCGGGTTACAAACACGGGCTGCTGCTGGTAAACGCTGGCACAAACGTGATTCGCCTCGTGCCACCGCTGGTCGTCAACCGTGAGCATGTGGATGAACTGGTGGGCAAGCTAACCGATATTCTGGCGGGGATGGGGCAGTCATGAGCATAGTTAACACCACGATTGAGCATGTCGCAGGCTTCCGCGTGGCGGGAATTCACGCGGGTTTCAAGAAGGAAGGGCGCTTGGATTTCGCGCTAGTGGTCAGTGACCAGCCCTGCGTGGCGGCGGGCGTGTTCACCACCAACCGGATGCAAGCCGCGCCCGTCATCCTCGATCAAGAACGTTTGGCGCGGAATGCCAGCGCGATTCGCGCCGTCGCCGTCAACACGGGTTGCGCCAACGCTTGCACGGGCGACGAAGGCTTGAGCCGCGCACGCCAAACGACGCACTGGGTGGGCGAAACGCTCGGTTGCGCGCCGGAGCAAGTGCTGGTGCTTTCGACGGGCGTGATCGGCACGCAGTTGAACATGAACGCTATGAAAAATGGCATCGCACTAGCCGCGCAATCACTCGGTCACGAGTGGTTCGCCGCAGCCAAGTCCATCATGACCACCGACACCCGCCCCAAGCTGGGCGCGGTTTCGGTCACGCTCTCCGGCGGCGGACGCTGCGAAATCGCGGGGATTAGCAAAGGTGCAGGCATGATCGCCCCCAACATGGCGACCATGCTGGGCGTGATTATCACCGATGCGGCGCTAAGTGCCGAAGCCGCCAGCCGTGCGCTGCAAGCCGCCTCCGGCAAGACCTTCAACCGTATCGTGGTGGATGGCGACATGAGCACCAACGACACGGTGCTGCTGCTGGCGAACGGAGCCAGCGGAGTCAGCATCAGCAGCGCCGCCGACGAAGCCGCCTTCACCGAGGCGCTCACCGCGCTCTGCCGCAAACTGGCGCAGGACATCGTGCGCGACGGCGAAGGCGTGACCAAGTTCATCACCCTACACATCACGGGCGCGCCGGATGAAGCCGCCGCCCATCAGATCGCCAACACCATCGCCACCTCGCCGCTGGTCAAAACCGCCTTCTTCGGCGGGGATGCCAACTGGGGGCGCATCGTGGCGGCTGCGGGGCGGGCAGGCGTTCCCATCCCCCCCGAACACACGCGCCTGTGGATTACGGCGGGCGAAGTGGAAGGCACAACTGCCGACTCGCTGCTGTTGTTCGAAAAGGGGATGCCCACCGCCTTCAGCGAGCAAACTTCGACGGCTATCTTCCGTAACGCTTCGGTCAGCATCCATCTGGATTGCGGCATGGGCGCGGGCGAAGCCATCGTGTGGACGTGCGACCTGAGCTACGACTACGTGAAGATCAACGGCGACTACCGTTCGTAATCGGAAAACCCTATCCCCGCCCTTCGGACAGATCGGCGGGGACTCTCTGCATACACGGGAAACAACAGGTAATTGATGACTTCTAAAACGCAGCAGGCAGCACTGGCACTCGAAGACGGGCAGATTTTTCGCGGGGTAGGCTTTGGCGCGGAAGGTGTACAGACGGGCGAACTGGTCTTTAACACCTCCATGACGGGCTATCAGGAAATCCTGACCGACCCCTCGTACCACAAGCAGATTGTGACCATGACCGTCTCGCACGTTGGCAACACAGGCATCAACGCCGAGGATGTCGAGTCCGGGCGGGTGTGGATGTCCGGCTTTGTGGTGCGTTCGCTCAGTCCGGTGGTCAGCAACTGGCGC
>CAIVEA010000574.1 GCA_903904765.1 uncultured Chloroflexota bacterium | reverse complement strand
GCTACGAGGATTTGCCCACCGTGTTCGACCCGCACGAGGCGATGGTGGAGGGTGCGCCGCAACTTCATGCCAACCGTCCTAATAACATTCTGTGTCATTACCGCATTCGTAAGGGTGAGATGGATGCGGGGTGGGCGCAGGCCGATGTGGTGGTGGAAGGCGATTATCAGACGGGTTATCAAGAACACGCCTACCTGCAACCAGAAGCGGGCGTGGGGTATATAGATGAGCAAGGGCGCGTGACCGTGATTGTGGGCGGTCAGTGGGTTCATGAAGATCAGGAACAGATCGCGCATGCGCTGGCGCTGCCCGAAGAACAGGTACGCATCATCTATCCGGCTATCGGCGGGGCATTTGGTGGCCGCGAGGATATGTCGGTGCAGATCGTGCTTGGGCTGGCGGTTCAAGTACTGCGCCGTCCGGTCAAAATCGTGTGGAGCCGCGAGGAGTCCATCCTGTATCACCACAAGCGCCATCCGGTGTGGATTAAGGCGCGGTGGGGCGCGACCCGCGAGGGCAAGATTGTGGCGGCGGAAGCAACGGTTATCGGGGATGCTGGTCCGTACAACTACACCACCATGAAGGTGATGGGCAACGCCAATCTGTGCGTGACCGGCCCGTATGAAATCCCGAACATTCATATTGATACTTACGGTGTGCTGACCAACAACATTCCTACCGGCGCGTTTCGAGGGTTCGGTGGGCCGCAGGGGGCATTCGCTGCCGAAGGGCAGATGAACAAGCTGGCCGAGGCGCTTGGCTTAGACCCGGTGGAACTGCGGGCGCGAAATGTGGTTCAGGAGGGCAGCATCCTCAGCGTGGGAACTCCCCTTCCGGCAGGCGTTTCGATGCCGCAGGTAGTGGACGCTGCGGCACAAGAAAGCGGTTGGACACGCGGCGCAGCGGGCTGGCAACGCGAAAAGATCGCACAACCGGAGAATCCGGCGCTGCGGCGGGGTGTGGGCTTTGCGGCGGGTTTCAAGAATATCGGCTTCAGCTTTGGCTTCCCCGAACAGAACTGGGCGACCATCGAACTGTATGGCGATCGGGAGATCGAGCAGGTGGTGGTGCGGCAGGCCGGCGCGGATGTGGGGCAGGGCGCACACACGGTATTCATGCAGATGGCGGCAGATGCAGTGGGCGTGCCGATGGAAAAGGTGCGCTTGATTGGGCACGATACGGCGGAGACGCTCACTTCTGGCAGCGCCTCGGCTTCGCGGTTAACGTTCATGGCGGGTAATGCGATCAAAGGCGCAGGGGCAAAGGCGCTGGAACTCTGGAATCAGGAGGAACGGCCTGCGATTGCCACCTATCAGTATCGTCCACCCAAGACGACACCCTACGACCCGGAAACGGGGCGCAGCGAACCGAACTTCGCCTATGGCTATGTGGCACAGGCAGTGGAAGTGGAAGTGGACATCGAAACTGGGCATGTGCGCGTGGTGCGGGTGATTTCCGCCAACGATGTCGGGCGGGCGGTTAATCCGCAGCAGGTGCGGGGACAAATCGAGGGGGCAGTTGTGCAGGCGGCGGGATATGCAGTGATGGAGAATCTTGTCTCGGTAGAGGGGAAGATTCGCAACCCGTATCTCTCGACCTACCTCATCCCGACTATTCTGGATGTGCCGACGGAAGTGAAATCAGTCATTCTGGAATATCCCGACCCGATTGGCCCGTGGGGGGCGCGAGGTATGGCGGAGATGCCCTATTTGCCGTTGCCAGCGGCGATCACGGCGGCGGTGCATGATGCGACAGGCGTATGGTTTGATACGATACCGCTGACCCCGGAGCGGGTAGTGGCGAGATTGCGGGAACATGGAATCGGCATTCTTTAGCCGCGTTTTAGCGGTTGTTCGTGGTGGAGGTGATCTGGCAAGCGGGGCGATTGCCCGTCTGGTGCGTGCCGGATTCCCCGTGATTGTGACTGAACTGCCCGCGCCGATTTTCGTGCGGCGGGCTGTTTGCTTTGGCGATGCGGTCTATAACGATCAAATTCAGGTGGAAGGCATTCCGGCGCGGTTGGTGCAGACGGCGGTAGAGGCCGAACGTGTTGCGCTCTCCGGCGTGGTGGCGGTGCTGGTTGACCCCGAAGGCGTGGTCATTCGCCATTTGCGGCCTGTGGTGGCGGTGGATGCGCGAATGGCGAAAGCCAACCTCGGCACACGGCTGGACGATGCGTCGCATGTGGTGGCGCTGGGGCCGGGCTTCACGGCGGGCGTGGATTGTCATACGGTCATCGAAACCAACCGGGGACATGATCTGGGGCGGGCGCTGTATACGGGCAGCGCGGAACCAGATACGGGCGAACCGGGCGTGGTGGATGGCAAAACGCACTCGCGGGTGCTGCGTGCGCCAGCCGAGGGGCATGTCCGTCCGTATGTTGCTATCGGGGATCGCCTGACATCTGGACAGGTGATTGCCACGGTGAATGATATTCCGGTGACGGCAGCCTTTGCAGGGGTGTTGCGCGGGCTGATTCATGAACGGGTGTGGTGCAGCGTAGGCATGAAGATCGGTGATCTCGATCCCCGTGCGCGGCTGGAAGCTTGTTTCACTCTGTCGGATAAGTCGTTGGCGGTGGGCGGCGGCGTGCTAGAAAGTGTGCTGCTGTCGGCGGCGGTGCGCGAACGGCTGGTGAGCCATGAAACTGCAAAAAGCATTTGACATCGTGCCCGGTGATGTGGTGGCCTTCGTGGGCGCTGGCGGTAAGACCTC
>CAIVEA010000573.1 GCA_903904765.1 uncultured Chloroflexota bacterium | reverse complement strand
TGGTTTCTGGCAAGCAGCGCGAGGAAATCGGGCAGTTGGAAGGGCGCAGTCACATGGGTTCGTCGCTGCTGTCGTGGGCAGATATTGGCGTGACTAGTGACCGCGCCAAAGTTGCGTGGGTGATCTATGCGCCGCACAGAGGCTTCGTGCAACTGACGGCTCGCCATGAACGGGCGGGCGTGGTGCGTGAAGATGTGGAATTGGTCTAAGTGCCGCCTGTTGAGCGCATCCTCAAATTCTGGAAGCCTTACGGCGTTCTGACGCAGTTCACGGACGCTCAGGGCAGGCCGACTCTGGCGGATTACATCACGGTCAGCGGTGTGTATGCTGCTGGCCGCCTCGATCTGGATAGTGAAGGACTGCTGCTGCTCACCGACTCAGCGCGTCTGAAAACGCGCCTGACCGACCCGCGTTTTGAGCATCCCCGCACTTACTGGGTGCAGGTGGAGCGCATACCGGATGAGACCGCGCTGGAACGCCTGCGGACGGGCGTGGAGTTGAACGATGGCTGGACGCGCCCCGCACAAGTGCAGCGGATTGAGCCGCCCGATCTCCCCCCGCGTGACCCGCCCGTTCGCTTCCGCAAGACCGTGCCGGATGGCTGGTTGGCGCTGACTCTGACCGAAGGGCGTAACCGGCAGGTACGGCGCATGACGGCGGCGGTGGGGTATCCCACACTGCGCTTGGTGCGCGGTGCGATTGGCACGATCACGCTGGACGGGCTGCAACCGGGCGAATGGCGTGATCTGACCTCCGCTGAAAGGGAGCAATTACGCGCCAGCACCCGCTTGCGCTGAGGTCTGCGATGTGCGAAAATACGAACGTGTGTTCAGTTTTCTCCCCGAAAGTTGATTGAAAGTTGAGCGCAACCCCCATGATGGAACAAGTACAACCGGGTCTGTTTGTGGCGATTGCTGGCAATATCGGCGCGGGCAAAAGCACCCTGACCGACATGCTGAGCCGCACCTTCGGCTGGACTCCGTTTTACGAAGCCAATGCCGAAAATCCCTATCTCTCCGATTTTTATCAGGATATGCAGCGGTGGAGTTTCCACTCGCAGGTGTTTTTCCTCGGCAAACGGCTGGAGCATCATCACCAGTTGCTGGCGCACCCCGGCAGCGTGGTGCAAGATCGCACGGTGTATGAGGATGCCGAGATTTTCGCCCGTAACCTGTATGAGCAGGGGAACATGACCGGGCGCGATTATGATGCCTATCGCCGCCTGTACGATGCCATTCGCGCTTTTGTGCCGCCGCCGGATTTGATGATTTACCTAGAGTGTAGTGTGGAACAACTAGAGGAGCATATCCGCCGTCGGGGGCGCGACTATGAGCGCAATATCTCGGCGGATTATCTAGCACGTTTGAACCGCCTGTATGACCGCTGGATTGATGGCTGGACATCTTGCCCCGTGCTGCGCGTTCGTATTGACGGGATTGATTTCCAGCACAACCCGTCCGATTTTGAGCAGATTCGGCAGGCTGTCGAAAATCAACTGGGATTGATGAAAACGCACTAAGTAAACATCCGCGCCTATAGACAGTTTTCACAAACCGTGCTACACTCGAAGAATATAATCCATAGGATTCATCAGATGAATATGGATGTGGCGGTTTAATCGGTAAACCGCTGCTGCGTGAAGACGGGTTGAACGGCGTGGCAGATATTCGTCTGGACTCTGATCTGCTCAACTACATCATTCAAGAGCAATTCGAGCCGGGTGCGCGCCTGCCTACCATTAGCGAGCTTCAGGACGAATCGCGTTTGGGCGTGAGTGCCAGCAAAGTGCGCGAAGAACTGGAAGTAGCGCGGGCATTGGGGCTGGTGGATGTACGCTCCAAGACGGGTATGCGCCTGAAAGAGTACAGTTTTGCGCCGGCGGTGCATCTCAGCCTGTTCTATGCGCTGGCGCGGGATGTACGCTACTTCGAGTATTTTAGCGCCCTGCGGACGCACCTCGAAGTCAGTTTCTGGCACGAAGCCTGCGAACTGCTGACACTGGACGACACGAACGAAATGCGCGGCTATCTGGTCGCGGCGCGTTCCAAACTCACCGGACAGCGCATACGCATCCCTTTTGAAGAACACCGCGCTTTTCACCTCACCGTCTTTCGACATCTCGATAACCCTTTTGTCCTCGGTTTGCTGGAAGTGTACTGGGAAGCGTATGCGGCGGTTGAACTCAATCGTTACGCAGATTTGAGCTACCATCAGCAGGTTTGGGACTATCATGAACGCATTCTGGACGCGATTTGCAGTGGTGACTTCGACGTGGCTCAGAAGGCGTTTATTGAACATACACGATTGCTGCATCATCAGCCCCGAATGCAGGATGTAGATCATGCGGCGGCACTGGTCGAGAATAAAGTCACCGAATAACTCTAGGAGTGGCGCAGAAGGCTGCGTAAAGGACATACAATGGGTGTCATGGATAAAGAACTAGAATCAACAACTTCATATTCCGGTAAAAAGATCGTGAATGACTTCACGCTCACCGCCGCCACGCGCAACGGCACGGGCAGCCAGACATCGAACAATGTGCTGGTGCTGTCGCTGTTCAAAATGGGCATTCCGGTGAACGGGAAGAACCTATTTCCTTCCAATATTAAAGGTTTGCCGACGTGGTACACCATCCGTGCCAGTAAGGATGGCTATACTGCCCGTCCTTCTAGCGCGGAAGTTGCGGTGGCCTTTAATCAAGATACGGCTACTGAGGATATTCAGAAATTGCCCGCAGGCGGTGTTGCCATCGTTCCTCAGGAATGGCACTGGACGCACAGCCGCGAGGACATTTACTACTACGAAATTCCGGTTGACCCGATGGTGAAGGAAGCCGGGATTGCGACTGAACTGCGCGAGCGCGTGGCGAACATGGTCTACGTTGGCGCAGTAGCCTACCTGTTCAATATCCCGATGGACATCATCTGGCAGGCGCTGCTGACTAATTTCAGCGGCAAGGAAAAACCGGCCAAGATCAACTTCGACATGGTGCAACGTGCCTACGACTGGTCAGTTGCCAACATGGTCAAACAGGACAGTTTCTCGTATGAACCGATGCCCGGCGGCAACGCGGGCAAGATCGTGATTACGGGCAACGAGGCGGCGGGCATTGGCACACTGTTCGGCGGCGTGCAGGTGGTGGGCTGGTATCCGATCACCCCTTCCACCAGCTTGGTTGATGCCATGTTCGATCATCAGGCGCTGCGTAAAGACCCGGAGACAGGTCTGAACACGGTGGGTATCATGCAGGCCGAAGACGAAATTGCCGCCATTGGCACGATTGTCGGTGCAGGATGGGCGGGCGCACGTTCGATGACCGCCACCAGCGGCCCCGGCATCAGCCTGATGGCGGAGTTCACGGGGCTGGCCTATTACGCCGAAATCCCGTGCGTGATCTGGGATGTGACGCGCATCGGCCCCAGCACCGGTATGCCTACGCGCACCAGTCAGGGCGACCTGCTGTTCATCCACTTCCTCGGTCATGGCGATACCCGCCAGATTACGCTCCTCCCCGGCAGTGTGGCGGAATGCTTCGAGTTCGGCTGGCGGGCGCTGGATGTGGCTGAAGTTTACCAGACCCCGGTGTTCGTGATGAGCGATCTCGATCTGGGCATGAACAACTGGGTGTCCGATCCGTTTGTGTACCCCGATGAACCGATTCATCGCGGCAAGACGCTCAGCCTCGAAACTCTGACCAAGTTCATTGAAGAAAAGGGTGAGTGGTGGCGTTATAAGGATTATGATGGTGACGGCATTCCGTACCGCACCATCCCCGGTACCGATCATCCCCGCGCTGCCTATTTCACACGCGGTACCGGCCACAACGAGAAAGCTGGCTACAGCGAACGTCCCGAAGATTGGATGGCTAATCTGGGACGTATTGAGCGCAAGATCAACAATTCGCGCCAGACGCTGCCGCAGCCAGTGGTTAAGACCATGCCCGGTGCGAAGGTCGGCATCCTGTCGTTCGGCTCGAATGATCCCGCCATCCTCGAAGCGCGTGACCGTCTGGCCGCCGAAGGGATTGCGACGGACTATATGCGCGTGCGTGCGCTGCCGCTGTCCGAAAGCGTGATGGAATTCGTTCGCAAATACGAGCGCGTTTATGTCCCGGAGAATAATTTCGATGGGCAACTGGCGCAGATTATCCGGTTGGAAACCAGCGAAAGCACGCAGCAAATGATTTCGCTGCCGCTGGGCGACGGTCTGCCGATGACGGCTGCATGGGTTGTGGAAAACATCAAGAAACACGAGGGGAAATAAGATGCCTCCGAAAGCACCTGCCAAGACAAATGCGCTGGGCTTGACCCGCGAAGACTACAAAGGTACGAAAAGTACACTTTGCCCCGGTTGCGGTCACGATTCGATCAGCAATCAGATCATCAGCACCACCTACGACATGGGGCTGGATCAGCACAAGGTCATCAAGCTGAGTGGTATCGGCTGCTCTAGCAAGACGCCGGCTTACTTCCTCGGACGGTCGCATGCGTTCAATTCGGTTCATGGTCGTATGCCTTCGGTGGCGACGGGCGCGACGCTGGCGAACCGCGAACTGATCGCCATCGGCGTGAGTGGCGACGGCGACTCCGGCAGCATTGGCATGGGACAGTTCAAGCACGTCATGCGCCGTAATGTGCCGATGGTTTACATTATCGAGAACAACGGCGTGTATGGCCTGACCAAAGGCCAGTTCTCTGCCACCTC